>NZ_JAIWPT010000007.1 GCF_021191695.1 Proluteimonas luteida | reverse complement strand
TCCCCTGTGCTGCCGTTCGACTTGCATGTGTTAGGCCTGCCGCCAGCGTTCACTCTGAGCCAGGATCAAACTCTTCACTTAAATGTTTCGGCTCCGTCCCGAAGGACTTCGCCAATGCTTTGAGTGCAGTCGTCTGCCTGAGCCCCAAATTACTCGCTAGCATTGCTGCTATTGAATTGACTTGTTGCTCTGTTAGAACGTCTGCTGATGGACAGTTATCCACCGACCAGACGTCCGCACAAGTTACCTGCGCACACTGTCAAAGATCTGCGGAAAGCGGCCTCAGCGCCTGCCTTCCGATGCCCCGTCGTTTCCTCCGAAGCGAGCCGCCCATTCTAGCGCGGTTTTGGCGTCCGTCAACACCCGAAGGTGGAGATTTTTGCCTCCGCTTCAGCTGCCGGACCGAAGTCCTTTCCGCTGAAGCGAGCCGCACATCTTAGCGCGGTTTCCGGGAACGTCAACACCTCGTGAAGACCTGTGCCGCTCCGTTCCCGGACCCCGCCAGCCGAACCTTGCGGCACGAATCGGCGGGGGGCGAATTGTGCGCGCACCGCGCGCGAACCGCAAGCCTCGATTGCAGATGAAACGGAATTCCGACAACCGATGTGGCGACCTCACACCGGCGTGGCGTCATCCGGAGCGGCGAGCCAGCGCTCGACGATGACGGCGGCGGCGACGGCATCGAGCGCGGCGGCATCGCGCCGCTTGCGACGCCCTGCCGCACGTTCGGCCGCGAACCGCTGGGCGGCCTCGATCGAGCTGGAGCGCTCGTCCACCAGCACCACGGCCACGCGGTAACGTGCCTTGAGTTCGGCGGCGAACGCGCGGGCGCGGGCGCGGATCGGCTGGTCGCCGCCGTCGAGCGTCATCGGGTCGCCGACGATCATGCCGTCCGGCCGCCACTCCCGGTGCAGGCGGTCGATGGCCGGCCAGTCGACCTGTTCGCCATGCACGTCGATGACGGCCAGCGCGCGTGCACCATGCCCGAACGCGCTGCCGACCGCGACGCCGATGCGCCGCGAGCCGACATCGAAGCCGAGCACCGTGCCGTCGCGGCGGATGCCGTCGCCGGTCATGCGTGGCCGGCGTAGTCCGCCAGATGCATCATGTCGACACCGATGCGGCCCGCGGCGGCCTGCCAGCGCGATTCCAGCGCGGTGTCGAACAGCAACTGGGCATCGGCCGGCGCGGTGATCCAGCTGTTTTCGGTCAACTCGCGCTCCAGCTGGCCCGCGCCCCACCCCGCGCATCCCAGGGCGACGACGGCGTTGTCCGGCCCTTGGCCGCAGGCCATCGCCTCGAGCACGTCGCGCGACGTCGTGACGAAGAGGCCGTCGGCGATCTCGAGACTGGAATCCCAGCGTTTTCCGCCATCGTGCAGCACGAACCCGCGCTCGGGATGTACCGGGCCACCGGCCAGCACCCGCCGGTCACGCAGGCGCTGGTCGACCAGCACGATGCCCATCTGTTCGAGGACTTCGCCGATGGTGTACTCCGACGGCCGGTTGACGACCACGCCCATCGCGCCGTCGCCATCGTGCTGGCAGATCAGCGCGACGGAACGCGAGAAGTCCGGATCGGCGAGCGAGGGCAGCGCGATCAGCAACTGGTTGGCGAGTGGCGTGGGCACCGGTGGCATGCCTGCATTCTAGCGAGGCCGGCCGCATCGCGGCATCACGCGCCTTCATGCGGCATGCAGGCCGGTCCCGCATCGTCGGGAAGCCGGGTGCCGCACCAGCGGTCCATGAAGTTGAGCAGGAACCCGTAGTTGCCGTGGTAGCGGGTGTGATGCAGATGGTGGCGGCGGCTCGCGGCCAGCCAGCTGTCATGGCCGGCCGCGGGCCGGAAGTCGTAGTTGCTGTGCCCCAGGTTGTTGAGCAGCAGGCTCAGGACCGGCAGCGACAGCAACGCGGCGAAACTGAAGTCGTGGACCAGCATCGGCAGCAGGATCACGTTGCCCAGCAGCACCGCTTCCAGCGGGTGGAAACTGTAGGTCGCGAACGGCGTCGGCACGCGCGAGCGATGGTGCTGCTGGTGATAGCGCCGCAGTGGCCGCGTGTGCAGCAGCCGGTGGTTGAGGTAGAAGTGCACGTCGTTCCAGACCAGCAGCGCCGCAGCTTCCAGCAGTACCCGCAGCGGCCCCGGGTCGCTGGCCAGCCGCGCCCAGCCGGCCTGCAGGAACCACCACGGAATCACGCTGCCGATGCCGAAGATCAGGATCGAGACCGCGGAGCCGGCGATCTCGTGCCGCAGCTGCCCGGGGCGCAAGGGGGTGGCATCGATGCGATGTCCGATACCCAGCGCCGGCAGCAGATACCGCGTCAGCAGCCAGGTGCCGCCGCACAGCACGCCATACAGGCCGGCGAAGAAGCCCAGCCCCCACAGCACCGCCAGGTGCGCGGGCAACGCGGCATAGGCCTGGCCGAGGGCGACGAAGTCCGGCATCGGTCAAAGCCCGAACTGGATCTCCTGCGGCGTGGCCACGCGGACCGCGACCACTTCGACCTCGGCATGCAGCGGGCGGCCGGCCAGCGGATTGTTGCCGTCGACGGTGATCGAATCGGCATCGATCGCGGTCACCACGACATCCAGCGGCCCCTTCTCGGTCTGGGCGCGCAGTTTCTCGCCGACCGCGGGGATGCCGCGGCCGGTGAACGTCGACCTCGGCAGGCGCTGCACCAGTCCATCGTGGCGCGGACCGAAACCGCGCTCCGGCGGAATGTCGACCGAGAACCGGTCGCCCGCCTGCCGCCCTTCCAGCGCCTGCTCCAGCCCCTGGATGATCGTGCCGGTCCCGTGCATGTAGACCAGCGGATCGTGTCCGTGGGTGGTGGTAATGCGCTGCCCGCTGTCGTCGGACAGCGTGAAGTGGACCGTGGCCACGCGGCGGTGGGCGATTTCCATCGGCGATTCCTGCTGGGCGTTGCCGCATGGTGGCGTGGCGACGCGGGCGCACGCAACCCGGGACGATCCCGATGGGCATGTCGCGCCCGATTCACTATGCTGCGCCGATGAGCGGCTATTGCGACTTCGCCCCGGGCCATCCGCTGCACGGCCCCTACCACGACACCGAGTACGGATTCCCGCAGCGCGACGAGTCGGTGCTGTTCGAACGCCTGCTGCTGGAGATCAACCAGGCCGGGCTGAGCTGGGAGACGGTGCTGAAGAAACGCGCCGGGTTCCGCGCGGCCTATGCCGGCTTCGATGTCGATACCGTCGCCGCGTTCGACGAAACCGATCGCGCGCGGCTGCTGGGCGATCCGGGCATCATCCGCAACCGCATGAAGGTGGATGCCGCGATCCACAATGCGCAGGTCATCCAGGAAATGCGCACCTCGCATGGCGGATTCGCCCGGTGGCTGGACGCGCACGCCAGCGAAGAAGGAAAGCCGCGCGACAAGGCCTCGTGGGTCAAGCTGTTCAAGCGAACCTTTCGCTTCACCGGCGGCGAGATCACCGGCGAGTTCCTGATGAGCCTGGGCTACCTGCCCGGCGCGCATCGGCCGGATTGCCCGGTGGCGCGGAAGCTCGCCCGCAGTTAGCGCCGGTCGATCCAGGACTCGCGGAGCGCATGTGGCGATGACGGGCCGCCATCCGCGCGGCGAAACGCATTCCGGCCGCTTGCGCGGCCGGAATCCAGGCACGGTGCCGCAGGCTCAGCCCTTGACCGCTTCCTGGTAGCGACGCTCGACCTCGTCCCAGTCGACGACGTTGTAGAACGCGGCGATGTATTCGGGACGACGGTTCTGGTACTTCAGGTAGTAGGCGTGCTCCCAGACGTCGAGGCCGAGCACCGGGGTGTTGCCCGAACCCACGCCCTGGGTCAGCGGGCTGTCCTGGTTGGCAGTGCTTTCCACCGCCAGCTTGCCGGCCTTGTCGACGGTGAGCCACGCCCAGCCGCTGCCGAAGCGGGTCAACGCGGCCTTGGTGAAGGCTTCCTTGAACGCATCGAAACCGCCGAGGTCGCTGTCGATGTGCTTGGCGACGTCGCCGACCGGATTGCCGCCGCCCTTGGGCGACATGACCGTCCAGAACAGCGAGTGGTTGGCATGGCCGCCGGCATTGTTGCGCAGCGCCGTGCGCTTGTCCTCGGGCAGCTTGTCGAGGTTGGCGATGACGTCTTCCGGCGACCGGTCTTCCCAGCCGGTGCCTTCGAGCGCGGCATTGGCGTTGTTGATGTAGGTCTGGTGGTGCTTGGTGTAGTGGATCTCCATCGTCTCGGCGTCGATGTTCGGCTCGAGCGCGTCGTAGGCGTAACCAAGCTTGGGGAGGGTGTAGGCCATCTGCGGATCTCCTTGGGATTCGGGAATGAACGCGGCATTGTCCCCTGTCGGGGATCAAGTTGGCGACAAGACCGGCGCACGATAGCAGCGTGCCGGCACCGGCTGCGGGAATGCTGTGTTGCGTGGCGCCCGACAGTGGCCTCGTGCCGGCACTGCCGCACCGCAGCACCTGGAGGCACTGGCCGGCGACTGTCCGGGTCCGCTGCGGCGGATTACAAGGCAAGCGGGCCCGCCTGCACGGGCCTTTGCTGCTGCCGAAATGCCCCGACTGCGCGGCCGGCGCGGCCTTCCCGGCCCGGGCCTACCGACTGCCGGCGATCCCGCCGGGGAAGCGCGGCGTCAGCGGACCTCCGCCACCTCGACGCCATCGAGCCCCTGTGCCAGCGTGCGCGCGTCGCCGCCCTGGGCCAGCTTGATGCGCAGGCGCACCTCGTTGGCGGAGTCGGCGTAGCGCAGCGCGTCCTCGTAGGAGATCTCGCCGGCCTGGTAGAGCTCGAACAGCGCCTGGTCGAAGGTCTTCATGCCGAGGTTGGTCGACTCCTTCATGACTTCCTTGAGCTTGTGGATCTCGCCGTCGCGGATGTAGTCCTGGACCAGCGGCGTGCCGAGCAGGATCTCCATCGCCGCGCGCCGCGACTTGCCGTCGGGCGTGGGGATCAGCTGCTGGGCGACCACACCCTTGAGGTTCAGCGACAGGTCCATCAGCAGCTGGCTGCGACGGTCCTCGGGAAAGAAGTTGATGATGCGGTCCATCGCCTGGTTGGCGTTGTTGGCGTGCAGCGTGCACAGCACCAGGTGGCCGGTCTCGGCGAAGGCGATGGCGTGGTCCATGCCCTCGCGGGTGCGCACCTCGCCGATCATGATCACGTCCGGCGCCTGGCGCAGGGTGTTCTTCAGCGCATTCTCCCAGCTGTCGGTGTCGATGCCGACCTCGCGCTGGGTGATGATGCAGCCGGCGTGCTTGTGCACGAATTCGATCGGGTCCTCGATGGTGATGATGTGGCCGGTCGAGTTCTGGTTGCGGTAACCGATCATCGCCGCCAGCGACGTCGACTTGCCGGTGCCGGTGGCGCCGACGAAGATCACGATGCCGCGCTTGGTCATCGCCAGCGTCTTGATGATCGGCGGCAGATTCAGCTCTTCGATGCTGGGGATGTGCGTCTCGATGCGGCGCAGCACCATGCCGACCTGGTTGCGCTGGTAGAAGCACGAGATGCGGAAGCGCCCCACCCCGGCCACGCCGATCGCGAAGTTGCACTCGTGGGTCTTCTCGAATTCCTCGCGCTGGGCCGGCGTCATCACGTTGAGCACCAGATCGCGCGCCTGTTGCGGCGTCAGCGGGTTCTGGGTGATCGGCGAGATCTTGCCGTGGACCTTCATCGACGGCGGCATGCCGGCGGTGATGAACAGGTCCGACGCCTTCTGGTGCGCCATCAGCTTGAGGAACGAGGTGAAATCGATGCTGCTCATGAGTGGCTCCGTTGGAGCCGGGATTCGGGATTCGGGATTCGGGATTCGAAAGAGCGAATCCATCCCGATCGCGAAGCCTGGCTTGTTCTAATCCCGATTCCCGAATCCCGGCGTCTGTTCGAACTCACTCGAACAGCCGCTTGTCCTTGGCGTATTCCTTGGCGTGCGGCCGCGTGATCAGGCCGCGCTTGACCAGGTCCTGCAGATGCTGGTCGAGGGTCATCATGCCGACCGACTGGCCGGTCTGGATCGCCGAGTACATCTGCGCGACCTTGTCCTCGCGGATCAGATTGCGGATGGCCGGGGTGCCGACCATGATCTCCCAGGCCGCGGTACGCCCGCCGCCGACCTTCTTCAGCAGCGCCTGCGAGATCACCGCGCGCAGCGACTCCGACAGCATCGAGCGCACCATCGGCTTCTCGCCGGCGGGGAACACGTCGATGATGCGGTCGATGGTCTTGGCCGCGCTGGAGGTGTGCAGCGTGCCGAACACCAGATGGCCGGTCTCGGCGGCGGTCAGCGCCAGGCGGATCGTCTCCAGGTCGCGCAGCTCGCCGACCAGGATGTAGTCGGGATCCTCGCGCAGCGCCGAGCGCAGCGCCTCGTTGAAGCCGTGGGTGTCGCGGTGCACCTCGCGCTGGTTGATCAGGCACTTCTGCGAGGTGTGCACGAACTCGATCGGATCCTCGACCGAGAGGATGTGCGCGTATTCGTTCTTGTTGATGTGGTCGAGCATCGCCGCGAGCGTGGTCGACTTGCCCGAGCCGGTCGGGCCGGTGACCAGGATCAGGCCCTGCGGCTGGTCGATCAGCTGGCGGAAGATCGGCGGCGTGTTGAGGTCCTCGAGGGTCAGCACCTCGGAGGGAATGGTGCGGAACACCGCGCCGGCGCCGCGGTTCTGGTTGAACGCGTTGACGCGGAAGCGCGCCAGGCCCGGGATCTCGAACGAGAAGTCGACCTCGAGGAATTCCTCGTAGTCGCGGCGCTGCTTGTCCGACATGATGTCGTAGATCAGCGCGTGCACCTGCTTGTGCTCGAGCGCGGGAATGTTGATCCGGCGCACGTCGCCATCGACCCGGATCATCGGCGGCAGGCCTGCCGACAGATGCAGGTCCGATGCCTTGTTCTTGACCGAGAACGCCAACAGTTCGGCGATATCCATGCGACTCCCCATGATGCTGCTGAATGCCACAGGGCGCGGCGCCGGTCCGCTGGTTGGCGCTGCCCTGTCCCCGGCGGCAGTATAGACCGGTATTCCCGGCCCAAAACCAGCCCATTCACACGGATCGCGACACGTGCCCGACCCTACCCCCGCCCCTGCCCTGGATGCCGTCCTGCTACGCATCGACAACGCCAGCCGACGGGCCGGCCGGCCAGTGCCGGCGCGCCTGCTGGCGGTCGGCAAGACCCGCAGCGCCGCCGAACTGGGCGCGCTGGCGGCTGCCGGGCAGCGGGCGTTCGGCGAGAACTACGTGCAGGAGGCCGCGGGCAAGATCGAGGCGCTGGCCGGGCTGGGCCTGGAATGGCACCTGATCGGCCACCTGCAGTCGAACAAGGCCAGGCTCGCCGCCACCCTGTTCGACTGGGTGCAGACCGTCGACCGGCCGAAACTGGTCGATGCGCTGGCCGCGCACCGCCCCGCAGCGCGTGGGCCGCTGAACGTGCTGGTGCAGGTCAACATCGACGACGAATCGAGCAAGCACGGCTGCCAGCCGGCGGAGGTGCCGGCGCTGGTCGCGGCGATACGCGCCGCGCCGATGCTGCGCCTGCGCGGACTGATGGCGATTCCCGCGCCGCATGCCGAGCCGTCGCGCCGGCGCGATGCGTTCGCGCGGATGCGGCGCCTGTTCGACACCGTGGCCGGCCAGGATCCGGCGATCGACACGCTGTCGATGGGCATGAGCGACGACCTGGAACTGGCGATCGCCGAGGGCGCGACGCTGGTCCGGGTCGGCACCGCGCTGTTCGGGCCGCGCCCCGCGCCGCGACCTTCCTCGTGACCCTCCGGCAGGCTGTCGCTCCACCGCCCGGCCGTTGAGCGACCCGCGCCCATCCGGTTCGTACGCCGGCAGGGCACTGGAGATCACTGCCGATGCGGTTCCGGCTCCGGCCTGAGTTCGGCCAGGAGCTGCCGGGCGCGATCCAGCCGCACATGACCGTCGGCGACCATGCGCTCCACCAGCGCGCCGATCTCGTCCTCGACGGCGCCCGCGGCGGCCGCGACGTTGCGCGCGTGCAGCGACATGTGGCCGCGCTGGATGCCCTCGGTCGCCAGCGCGCGCAGCGCGGCCGTGTTCTGCGCCAGTCCCACGGCCGCGGTGATCCTGCCCAGGTGGGTGGCACTGCGGACGCCCAGCAAGGTCACCGCGGCCTGCGCCGTCGGGTGGGTCCTGGTTGCGCCGCCCACCAGTCCCAGCGCGAGCGGCAGCTCGATCGATCCGACCAGGTGTCCGTCGGCGTCCTTCTCGAAATGCGACAGCGAGGTATAGCGCCCGTCGCGGCAGGCGTGGCAGTGCGCGCCGGCCTCGACCGCGCGGGTGTCGTTGCCGGTCGCCAGCACCACCGCGGAGATGCCGTTCATGATGCCCTTGTTGTGGGTCGCAGCCCGGTATGGATCGGCGGCGGCGAAGCGATAGGCGTCGACGATGCCGTCGACGACGTCCGCTCCGCCGAGCTTCTCCGCGTCGAAGACCGCGCGGGCGCGCACCAGGCGCAGGTCGGCCTTGTTGGACAGGATCCGCAGCAGGCTGCGCCCGCGCGCGATCGCGGCGATCCGCGGCGCCAGCGCCTCGGCCATGGTGTTGACCGCGTTCGCGCCCATCGCGTCGCGGACGTCGACCTGCAGGTGCACGACCACGCAGCGGAAGTCGCCCGATTCGACCAGCCGTACCTCGATGTCGCGGGCGCCGCCGCCGAGTTCGACCAGCAGCGGGTCCTGCGCGTTCGCCAGTTCGAGCAGTTCGTCGCGCGCCTCCAGCAGGCGCAGGCGCGCGCCCTGGGGGTCGGCCACGTCGAGGATCTGCACCTGCGCGATCATCACCGGCGCGGTGCCGGAGGTGTGGAAGCCGCCGCGCTCGCGGGCGATCAGCGCCGCGTTGCTCGCGGCCGCGACCACCGAGGGCTCCTCGGTGGCCATCGGCACCAGGTGGTCGGTGCCGTCGATCAGGAAGTTGGCGGCGATGCCCAGCGGAATCGCGATAGTTCCCACCGCGTTCTCGATCATGCGGTCGGCGATCGCGGCCATCGCGGCGTCTTTCTCCTGCAGCGGTCGCAGCTGGTCGGCGGGCAATCCGCTGGCTTCGACGATCCTGCGGAAGCGGCTGTCCGGGTCGAGCTTGTAGAAACCGGGGATGCGGCTGGTGGCGTTCATGGCGGTCCTGGAGGTCGTTCCGGGGGGAACCGGGGATCAATCGAAAACCGGGGTCTGCTTCCGCGCGAACGCGGCCAGCCCGCGCCGTGCGTCGTCGCTGGTGAAGGCGCGCTGGCCGAGCCGGGCCTCCTCGGCGAACGCCTCTGCCTCCGGCAGGTGGGCGAGGCGGTGCACCGACTCCTTGATCACGGCCAGGGCGGTCGGGCTGAGCGCCTTGATCCGCTCGGCGAGCGCCAGCGTCTGCGGCATCAGCTCCGCCGCCGGCACGACGCGGTTGATCAGCCCCTTGGCGAGCAGCTCGTGCGCGCTGAAGCCGTTGGCGGTGAGCAGCAGCTCCATCGCGTGCGCGTAGGGAATCTGCCGGACCAGGCGTACCAGCGTGCCGCCCGCCGGCACGATGCCCAGCGACGGCTCCGGCAGCGCGAACGTCGCGTGCTCGGCCGCGATGCGGATGTCGGTGCCCAGCATGATCTCGAAGCCGCCGCCCAGGCACAGGCCGTTGATCGCGCACAGTACCGGCTTGTAGAGCCGCAGGTTCTTGAGGTGGGCGTCGTCCCATTGCGAGATGTCGAACCTGTCCTCCATCAGCGCGGGAATCGACTCGCCGAGGTCGGCGCCGACGCAGAACGCGCGCTGGCCGCTGGCGGTCAGGATCACCACGCGCACGCGCGGGTCGTCGCGCGCGGCGATGAACGCGTCCCCGAGCTCACGGTACATCGCGAGCGTCAGCGCGTTGAGTTTCTTCGGACGGTCGAAACGGACCATCGCGATGCCGTCGGACACCTCGTAGGCGATTCCCATCAGCGTGCTCCCGTCAGCATGCGCCCATCACACTGCGCCCAGCGCCCTGAGACGCCGCAGTTCTTCCGCGTCGATGCCCAGCAGGTCCGCATAGACTTCGGCGTTGTGCTGGCCGGGCCGCGGCGCGTGCCCGCGTGCCTCCGCCGGCGTGCCGGAGAGCTTGATCGGCGTGCCGAACATGCCGACCCGGCCTTGCGGATACTCGACGTCGACGATCATGTCGCGCGCGGCGACATGCGGATCCTCGACCACCTCCTTGATGTTCTTCACCGCGCACAGCGGAATGTCGTCGCCCGCCAGGGCCTCCAGTTCGGCCTTGCCGCGTTCCCGGAACCACGCCTCCACGACCGGCTTGACGCGGCGCGCATACACCGCCGGGTCGAAACGCTTGGCCATCGTGTCGATCTCCGGGTCGGAGATCAGCTCGGGCGTGCCGAACTTGCGGCACGACAGCGCCCACAGCTTGTCGTTGTAGCCGCCGAAGAAGACGTGGCCGTCCCTGCACGGAAACTGCCCGTAGGGCCGCACGAACGGATGCTCGTTGCCGAGTGGGCCGGCGATCTCGCCGTCGACGGTGTACTTGACCACCGCGTTCTCGGTCAGCGCGAGGACCGCATCCTGCTGCGACACGTCGACCATCTGCCCCAGCCCCGTGCGCTCGGCTTCGCGCACCGCGGCCAGCACGCCGATGGTGGCGAACAGGGTGGCGGACACGTCGCCGACGATCGTGCCCACGCGCACCGGCGGCCGGTCCGGGAACCCGTTCATCGACCACAGCCCGCCGGTGGCCTGGCCGCTGTTGTCGAACCCGGGCTTGCGCGCGTTCGGACCGGTCTGGCCGAAGCCGCTGATCGCCGCGTAGACCAGCCGGGGATTCGCTTCGCGCAGCACCTCGTAGCCCACGCCGAAACGCTGCATCGTGCCGGGGCGGAAGTTCTCCACCAGCACGTCGGCGCGGGCCACCAGTTTCTTCAGCAGTTCGCGGCCGGCCTCGTGCTTGAGGTTCAGGGTGATGCCCTGCTTGTGTCGGTTGTACTGCGCGAAGAAGGCACTGAAGCGTTGGTCTCCCTCGCCGACGAACGGCGGAAAATCGCGGACGTAGTCCGGATCGTCGGGATGCTCGACCTTGATCACCCGCGCGCCCAGGTCGGCCAGGATCATCGCGCAGTAGGGACCGGCCACGACCCGGGTGATGTCCAGCACCACGAGCCCGTGCAGGGAGCCGCGGCGTGGCGCGGCGGGCGGCGCGCCATCGAGACCGGCGGCGGTCATCGCGCGTCCTCCCGGGCACGATGCGTCGGCGGCGTCCGCCGTGGCGCCGGGATCAGCCCGGGCCGCCGGCCGGCGTCAGCGGATAGCCCGCGAAGGACTTCATCTCCTCCATCAGGAAGCTGGAGACGATCTTCTCCACGCCGAAGTCGCCGTCGGTCATCTCCCGCATGATCCGCTTCCAGTCGTGGATGTCGCTGACCACAACCCGCAGCAGGTAGTCGTAGTGGCCGCTGATGCGCGCCGATTCCACGATCTCCGGCGTGCGCCCGGCCCAGGCGTCGAAATCCACGAACCTGCCAGCCGAATGACGCTCGAAGGACACCTGCGCGATCACGATGGTGACGGTCCGTATCCGGTCGACCGCGACGTGCGCACGGTAGCCGGTGATCAGTCCCCTCGCCTCCAGGTCGCGGATCCGGCGCAGGCATGCGCTGGGCGACAGCGCCACCCGGTCGGCCAGCTCCCGGTTCTTGATCTGCGCATCCTCCTGCAGCGCCTGGAGGATCCTCAGGTCGATCCGGTCGAGGGAATCTTTGTGGGGCATGCCTGGCACCGGACATCGCGATTGCCCGAAGTGTCGCCCGTGGACCGGCGGGCAACAACCGGTCCGACGATGCGGCCGCCGCCGGACTGCGGAGGGAGCCGGAATTAATCGGCGTATTGCACGCATCGGCAGGTGTGGCACAAGCGTCTGCGACCGTCCATACGCCGAATTGTTGCGTCATCCCCCGCCCATTCCCTTGCAGAACAGCCACATAGCGGATTCCGCGCGGGTCCTGCCGCCACTGGACAGCGGACACCGGGCATCTTTTCATGCGGGAGTGGAAGGGGAATCTGGCGGCCATGGTCCGGGCGGTCGACGGAACGTGGTTCGAGCCTAGCCCCCGGGCATCGCGACAGACATGCCGATCCGGGCGGCGACTTCGCCGAAGCGGTCCGGGACGCGCGGCGACATGCGCTGGCGTGCAGGACCTGCGCCCCCCGTTCCCGGTCCGTTCCATGTCAAGGTGCGGGCGTACGCCGCCATCAGGATGCTGGCGATCTCGAGCACGACCCGGACACGGAGTCCGCGGTTCGGGCAGGCACGGGAGTGAGGCTTGATGATTCTCGACGATCGCACCATCGAAGACATGCTGGGTTGTGCGGGACAGCCGGCGGAAGCGGCCTGCTGGCGCAGCGCGGCGGTCCACGAAGGCTGGCGCGAGCCGCTCGTTTCCGGACAGGGTTTCCGGCACCGCTACGATGAATCCCTCGGCGATGGCGGCTGGGTGTTCCACCAGCTCAACGACGCCCTGTCGATGGCGATCGTCGATTTCCGCGCCGCGCGCCCGCTCTCGCGGCTGCACCGCCACGACGATCATCTCGTGTTCTGCGCCTGGATCGAGGGGCGAAGCACGATCTCCGCCGGCGGCGACCTGGCCGACGAGGAACTCGCCCACGGGTTCTGCACGTTCTACGGCCTGCCGAGCGGCGATGCCGTGCGTACCGTGTACGAGCCCGATCGCCCCCTGCGCTGGGTCTCGATCTTCCTGCGGCGCGACCGCGTCAAGGATGTCCTCGGCCTGGACGCCCAGGCATTGCCGGCGATCTTCCGCGACTACATCCTGCACCGGGCGCCGACAGGCCTGCGCCACGTGCCGCTGGGCAGTGCCGCGAGCATCGCCGCGACCCAGGCGTTCGAATGTCCCTACGAAGGCGAACTGCGACGGCTCTACCTGATCGCGAAGGCGATCGAGATCGTATGTGCGGTAATCCAGTCGCATGCGGAGGACAACCGCGGCGACGGCCACGGGTTGCGACGGGCGGATGTCGAGAAGGTCAAGCTGGCCCGGGAGATCATTGAAAGAAACCTCGACGAGCCCCTGAGCGTCTCCGAGCTCGCCGCCGCGGTCGGCATGACGATCAAGAAGCTGCAGTACGGATTCCAGGTCATGTTCCGCGGCAGCGTGGGACAGGTCTACAAGCAGGTCAGGTTGTCGAGGGCGATGGCGCTGGTGAGCAAGAGCGACATGCCGATGATCGACATCGCGATCGAATGCGGCTACGAATGCCCCGGGAGCTTCACCCGCGCGTTCAAGCTGGCGTTCGGTTCCTGCCCGACCCTGGTCCGGGGCACGGCGAGCCGCGCCGCGATGGCCGGACCGCCGCGCGACCGGAGCGGTTGCGTGCCGGCGTCGGGCAACGGGTCGCTCGTGAACTAGCTGGCGCCGGACGCGCCGCGCGCCGCCCCCGCCTCCGCGGTGGCGGCCGTCGCCCTGCCATCGATGATCGAGGCGTCGATCGTCCATCTGCTGTCGTCGAGGAAGCTGCATGATCCCGAGGTACTCAATCATCGCCGTTGCCATCGCCGCCTGGATCGGCATGTCGGCCGCATCCGCGTCGGCCCTGCCCGCACCCGATGGCGAACATGCCGTCGGCGTGGTCAGGGCCGAGTTCGTCGATCCGTCGCGTCCCCTCGATGCCGGCGACCGGGCCGGCGGACCGCGGCGGCTCCCAGCGATCGTGTGGTATCCCGCGGACGCGCCGGCCGCCGGCGAACCCGCCGCCTACCTGGAGGACGAGGTCGCCGCCACGACGCTGCCGGCCATCGCCCGGAACTTCGGCTATGCCGAAGACGAACTGCGACCGCTGGCGACCGCCCGCATGACGGTGCATCCGGGCGTACCTCCGGCGCGGCACCCGCACGGATTCCCGGTGGTGGTCTACAGCCACGGCTTCTTCCTGTACCCGGAACAGAACAGCGTCCTTGCATCGCGACTGGCGAGCCATGGCTACATCGTGGTGTCGATCGCACACCCGGGGGACGCGGCGGACGTACGCCTGGAGGACGGGCGCGTCGTCGCGACCACGATCGCCGGCGAAGGCGACGACCCACGTCTGGCGGACGCGTTGAAGGTCCTGGCGGGAGGGCCGGACCTGGCCGTGCGCCGCGATGCGCTGTCCGTCTACGCCGACGCGCTACCCGCCACGCGGATCGGCCGTTCCTTTGCCGACTGGCGCGACGACACCGTGGCGGTTGCCGGGAGCATCCTCGAAGGCCGCGAGCCCGAGGCCATCCGCGACGTGCTGGCGGGCGCGGACCGCGGTCGGCTGGCATTCGCCGGCATGTCGTTCGGCGGCGCCACCTCGGCCACGACCTGCAGGCTGGTGGACGCCTGCCGGGCGGCGGTCAACCTCGACGGGCAGAATTTCGATCCGGACCTCTACGACCGCTCCGTCGGGCGGCCGATGCTGCTGATGCTGAGCGACTGGACCCGCTACGGTCTGCTCGAAGGGCAGCCGCGGGACGCGGACTTCAGCCCGAACGACCTGGCCTACGAAGCATGGAACGACGCGGGACGGGACGATGACGTGGTGCGCGTCCGCCTGCAGGGCATCCGCCACATGGGATTCACCGATCTGGCCGCCCTGCTGGACGACCCGAAGCGGGAAGAACGCGTCGGCGAGATCGGGGGTGGCGAGGCGTTGGCGGCGATCGGGGACATGGTCCTGGCGTTCCTGGACACGCATCTGCGCGATGGCGATGCCGCGGACGTCGACCGCGCGATCGAGCGCCATCCCGCGCTCGTGCGGCATGTGCCTTCCCGGCTGAGGGCTTGGACGACGGCACAGCGCGAGGCCGCTTCCGACCTGCCGTGAGCGGCGTGTCGGCTGCTTTTCTCGCTTCCCCCGCTTGCGGGGCATTGCGCCCTTTACGGGTGGAAGGTGCCGAAGGCGGATGGGGGGCGCCGCAGGCGCGAACAGCGCCCTCATCCGGCGCTGCGCGCCACCTTCTCCCGCTTGCGGGAGAAGGAATGGAAATGCGCCGCTTGCGGGAGAAGGGACACCCGCGATCGCAGCGAGGATGTCGATCAGGCCGGGGCCCGCCGTGTCCGGCGAAGGGAGTGCTCAGAAGCGCCAGTCCAGGCTGAGCGCGTACTCGCGCGGCGCGCCGTAGTAGCTGACCGAGTACAGGCTCTGGATGTACTTCTTGTCGGTGATGTTGTTGACGTTCGCGCGCAGGGTGACGTCCGGACGGATGTCCCAGGCCGCAAAGGCGTTGAACAGCGTGTAGCCGCCCTGCCGCACCGGTACGTCGGGAATGTAGCTCTCCACGTTGGAGATGCGGCCCTGCCAGCGGCCGCCGAAACCGAAGGACAGCGCCGGGTGGCCCGACAGGCGCGTACTGAGCAGCAGGTTCGCGGTCCGGCGCGGCACCCAACTGTAGGTGTCGCTGCCGTCTTCGCCATCCATCGACAGCTGGGTGTAGCCGAACAGCAGGTTGGTGTGCTCGCCGAGCCTTCCGGTCGCCTCGAATTCGAAGCCCCGGGAATCGATGTCGACGGGCCTGGAGTAACCGTAGGCATAGCCGTCCATGAACCGCGTGCCCACGTAGGTGGCCAGCCCGTCCTGTCTGGCGCTGAACCAGGCCAGGGTGGTCAGCAGCCGCTGGTCCAGCCACTCGGCCTTGACGCCGATCTCGTAGTTGGTGCCCTTGCTGGGGTCGAAGTAGCGCCGGTCGTAGTCGACCTCGTCCTGCGGCTGGTAGATGTACGAGTAGTTGGCGTAGCCGGTGATGCGATCGGTGAAGTCGAAGGTCACGCCGGCATACGGCGCCAGGTTGCGGTCGGTGATGTCGGAGGTCCCGCCGGCGTTGTCGGTGCTGTCGCGCTGGAACTGCGCCCAGTTGAAGCCGAGGATGGTCTTGAAGCGGTCGGTGAACGCCAGGCGGGTCGCGCCGAACACGCGGGTCAGGCGCTGGTTCAGCGTGGTGTAGACGGCGCGGTCGCCCCAGACAGGCTCCGGGATCGCGTCGCCCGCGTAGGGAAACCCGGGGAGTGCACCGAACTGCGGGCCGCTGGTGTCGGTCGGGTTGTACCAGTCGGTGCCCTCGCTCCTTGCCGAGCTCACGCCGAACATCGCCTCCTGTTCCTGTCCGAACAGCTCGAAGCGACCGTGGACGGTGATGTCGCCGAGGTGCGCCCTGGTCTCGTAGGGGCTCTTGTAGGCCCAGCCGTACAGGCCTTCGCCGGTCGCCGGATCCAGCCCGAAGGAATACGCCATGAACAGCTTGGCGTCGTGGTCGTAGACGCGGTAGTTGTACGAGGCCTTCACCTGCCAGCTGTCGCCGAGCCGGTGCGTGTAGTCGACGAACCCGGCATGGGTGGTCGAATTCCAGTAGGTCCAGTCCTGCGTGGTCGAGGCGCTGCGGTCCCATTCGAGCTGGTTGCCGCCGGTGTCGATGAAGCTCAACGCGCCCCACATGTTGCCGCTGGTATCGGCCTTCTGCCAGGAATACCCGAGCGCCAGCGTGCCGTTCTCGCCGACCTGGCCGTCGACCACGCCGTAGAGGTAGCTGCGATCGCTTTCGAAGTCGCGCAGGTAGGAATCGCTCTCCTCGCGCACGGCCACCACGCGGCCCGCCCAGGTGCCGTCCTCGGTGAACGGCGTCGAGTAGTCCGCCTCGACGCGGCGGCGGCCATGGGAGCCGAGGGTCAGGCCGACCTGCCCCTGTGCGTCGTTGGTCGGACGCTTGCGCACGTAGTTGATCGTGCCGGACGAATTGCCCACGCCGGTCAGCAGGCCGTTGGCGCCGCGGATCACCTCCAGCTTCTCGAAGCCGAAGGAATCCATCGCATTGGTGACCACGCCCCAGCCGTTGGGCAGGCCGACGCCGTCGATCTGGGTGTTCTTGATCTCGAATCCGCGCGCCAGGTACTGGGTCTGGTTGGTCGAGGTCTGCTCGACCTGGATGCCGGTGGCCAGGCGCAGGGCGTCGTCGAGGCTGTCGGCGCCGAACTGGTCCATCTGCTCCTTGGTGATGACGCTGATCGACTGCGGGGTCTCCTTGATGTCCAGGTCGAGGTTGGTCGCGCCGTTGCTGACGCGGCTGGCGCGCTGGCCGACGACCAGGATCCGGTCCAGTTCCGTGGCCTGCGCGTCCGGCGTGTCCGTTCCGGCGGTCTGCGCATGCGCGTGTACGGCGGTCAGCAGGCCTACCGCCAGCAGGGAAAGGGAAGGCAGGCCGACAGCGCGTTGGGACGAGGTGGTCATGGGAACTCCTGGGCGGACTAGCGGGCGGACGTGGCGGAGAAGAGACATCAAACTGAAACCTCACACGGCGATGATTCCCGTTCCGGGATGTCCGCTGGGCCCGGCGCATGCCGAAGGCCAGCGACGGCCTGCAGGTCCGCAGGCTTCGGGCATTCCGATCGGGCCTCCCTCCCCGGAGGCTCGTGTCGCCGGGCGGCGATGACGCTCACGCCCGGCGTTTGACGACCTTGGTGCAGCGCGCCGCGTCCTGCTTGGCGGATCGGCGCCTTCCCTTATCCATTCGATGCCGGCGCCGGTGCCGCGGTCTCGCGAGCGTCGATGTCGGCGCGCAGGTGCCGTGCCGCCATGACGAAACCGAATACCGACACGGCGGAGCCGGCCATCGCTGCGAGCATGGCGTAGCGCAGCGAATCCTCGCCCAACGCCGGCTTCCACAGGTCGCTGGCGAGGCCCACGAACTGCGGTCCGAGCCCCAAGCCGACGACGTTGTCGATCAGGATCAGGGTCGCGACCGCGGTCGCGCGGCTGCGCAACGGCACCAGCCGCTGGACGACGGCGATCGTCGGGCCGATGAACGCGGCGGTCAGCGACAGCGGGACGATCGCCGCCGCCAGTGCGACGCCGGTGTCCTGCGCAAGGAAGCAGATCGGCGCCAGCGGCAGAGGGGCGAGGGCCGCGAGCGCAGGGACCCAGGCGTACCAGCGCCGGTCCTGGCGCCCGAAGCGGTCGGCGAGATGGCCGGCCATGTAGGTCGCCAGGCCGCCGCAGACGCCCATGATCAGGGCCATGGCGATGCCGATCTCGCTGGTCGACAGGCCATGGCTGCGGCTGAGGAACAGCGGGAAGAAACTGCCCAGGGCGTAGGCGGTGAAGCAGGTCGAGCAGGCGCCCAGCGCGGTATAGCGGAACGCGCGGCTGTGCCAGAGCTGCCGCATCACCGTGGCGAAGCCCGGCGCGTCCTCGTGCACGGCCGCGGGGTCGCTCGCGCCACGCTGCGGGTCGCGCACGGTCGCCAGCAACACCACCGTCAGCACCAGCCCCGGGGCACCGGCGGCGATGAACGCGGTGCGCCAGCCCCAGGCCTCGGCGATCGCGCCGCCCGCGGCGAACGCGACCAGCACGCCGAGGTTCGCGCCGGTGGCATAGACCGCCTGCGCGCGGGCGCGCCGTTCCGGCGGGTAGAGGTCGGTGATCATCGTCTGCGACGCAGGCCCGGTGCCGGCCTCGCCGACGCCGGTCAGGATCCGCGCCACGGCCAGCTGCCAGAACTGCACGACGAGGCCGCAGGCGATGGTCATCGCCGAGAACAACGCCAGCGAGGCCGCGATCAGCCGGCGGCGGTTGACCCGGTCGGCGAGCAGCGCCAGCGGCACGCCCATCGTGGCGTAGAAGAACGCGAAGGTCGGCCCCACCAGCAAGCCCAACGCGGTGTCCGACAGGTCGAATTCCGCCTTCACCTGCGGCAGCAGGATCGCCAGGATCTGGCGGTCGATGAAGTTGACCAGGTAGATCGATGTCAGGACGCCGAGCACCCAGTTGCGGCCGCCGACGATCCGGCCCGGGACGCTGGTGCGGTCGTCGGTCACCTGCACAGCGCTTCGACCAGGCGGTCCATGAACGCTTCGCCGGCCGCGAGCTGGCTGGTCTCGATGTACTCGTCCGGCTGGTGGGCCTGGGCGATCCGGCCAGGCCCGCAGATCACCGTCGGCAATCCGGCGCGCTCGAACAATCCCGCCTCGGCGACATAGGAGGCGACCTCGCGCTCGGGCGTGTCGGTCAGCCGCGATACCAGTTCCAGCGCGGGCGCGTTGCCGACGCCGGTCAGCGGCGGCACGTCGGACAGGATCTCGGTGGCGATGCCGCAGTCGGCGAAGCGCGCGCGGATCGCGGCGTCCAGTTCGCGCGCGCAGGCCTCCACCTCGTCGTACACCGCCCGTGCCTCGGTCGGCGAGGCCGAGCGGATGTCCCAGACGAAGCTGCATTCGCGCGCCAGGATGTTCGGCGCGGTGCCGCCGTTGATCAGGCCGATGGTCGTCGTGGTGTGCGACGGCTCGAACCCGCTGGCGTCCTGCGGGGCCGCGGCCAGGCGGTCGGCGATCTCGACGATCCGCGCCATCAGCCGCGTCGCGACCATGTTCGCGCTGACGCCCAGGTGGGTCTGGCTGGAATGCGCCTCGTGGCCGAGCACGGTGGTGCGCAGGCCCATGATGCCCTTGTGCCGGTCGACGATGCGCATGCCGGTGGGCTCGCCGACCACGACCAGGCCGGGACGCGGCACGCCGGCGAGCAATGCCTCGATCAGCGACGGCGCACCGAGCAGGCCGACCTCCTCGTCGTAGGACAATGCGAAATGCACGGGCCGCTTCAGGCCGGCGGCGAGCATCGCCGGTACCCGCGACAGGCCGGCGGCGAGGAAGCCCTTCATGTCGGCCGTGCCGCGGCCGTGCAGCCGGCCGTCGCGCTCGCACAGCGTCCAGGGATCGCTGCTCCAGTCCTGCCCGTCGACCGGGACCACATCGGTATGCCCGGACAGGACCACGCCGCCCGCAACCTCCGGACCGATGGAGAACAGCAGGTTCGCCTTGCGACCCGCCGCGCCGGCGATCCGCGTCGAGCGCACGCCCATCGCGTCGAGCCACGCCGCGATCGCATCGACCAGCGCAAGGTTGGAGTTGCGCGACGTCGTGTCGAACGCGATCAGCCGCGCGAGCCACTCGCGGGCGCTGGCGGGGAAGGCGGGAGGCGTGGTGGTCAAGGCCTGGCCTGTTGCGGGGATGAGCCCCGAGCCTAGCCGCGCCCCGCCGCGATGGACATGCCGATCGGTCCCGCGGCTTATCCGAAACGCCCCGGACCGCCCCGGGCGTCTTGCCATCGAGCGGGCTTGCTGCCTCAATGGCTTGCCCTGGGATTGTATCGACATGTCGAGGCATGTCCCTTCCCCGCAAGCGGGGGGCATGTTGTATTTCCCTTCCCCCGCAAGCGGGGGAAGGTGCCGAAGGCGGATGGGGGCGCGCCGCGGGCGCGAACAGCCCCCTCATCCGGCGCTGCGCGCCACCTTCTCCCGCTTGCGGGAGAAGGGCCAACGGCAGAAGGGCCAACGGCACGATGACGAGACGGGAGCGCGACATGGCGGGAACGAGCGGGATTCGCGAGAGGGCCGGGACCGCGTTCCGTCGCGTCGCGATCGGTGCGGCCGCCTGCCTGTGGGCCGTGCAGGCCTGGGCGCAACAGGCGCCGCCGGCCGCACCGAGCTACACGATGCCCGCCACCCAGGTCTGGGACCTCGCCGCCGACAGCGGCGAGGTGTACCGGATCTTCGTGTCCTACCCGGCGGGCAAGGAGGCCGAGGCGCCCGAGGACGGGTATCCGGTGCTGTACGTGCTCGACGGCAATGCCTACTTCGCGTCCTTCGCGCAGGCGCGGTGGGTGCAGGAGTACCTGCCGGTCGGCAAGTCGATCGTCGTCGGCGTCGGCTATCCCACCGACGAGGCCTGGGACGTGCGTCGGCTCAAGGACTTCACCGCACCGCTGCTCGACCCGCCGCCGCGGCAGTGGCGCGCGCTGGCGCAGTACGAGAGCGGCGCGCGCCGGCAGTTCCTCGACTTCCTGACCGGCAAGTTGCGCGAGGAGATTGGCCGCCGCCATCGCGTCGATCCCGACCGTCATTCGCTGTTCGGCCACTCGCTGGGCGGCCTGTTCGCGCTGTACGCGCTCTACGAGCGGCCCGGCGCCTTCCATTCGATCGTGGCCGCCAGCCCCTCGATGGAATGGAACGCGCAGGGCATCCTCGAGGACGAGCGCGCGTTCACCGCACGGCTGGCCAGCGGGCAGGTCGCCGGCAGGACCAGCCGGCTGATGGTGATCGTCGGCGACCGCGACACCGACGACGATCCGGAACCGGCGCGTGCGCTGGTCGAGCGGCTGGACCGGCTGTCCGGCCATGGCCTGCGCGTGCGCCTGCGCCGCTATCCGGAGGAAATCCATGTCAGCGTGCCGGCGCGCTCGGTGACCGACGTGCTGCGGTTCGCGTTCGAGATCCGCTGAGCCTCAACGGTCGCGGTACCGATCCGTCGGGCACTGCGCCCGAAGACGCGCAGCGGCGGATGGCCGGTTCGGCAAAGTCCGGGGGCGGGATGGCGAAGCAGCGAAGCATCGCCGCGGACAGCATGAAACCGCCATGATCGATCGACCACGCTTCTCCGCTTCCCGCAGCGGTGCACCTGCCCCAGCCCCGCCATCCGCGGCTCCCGCGGAGCCGGCACGGTGACGGTGCCTGCGCGCGCGGTCGGGGCGCCGGGACTGCAGCTCCGCCTCGGCTGGGGTTCGCTGCTGGTCCTGGGCGTGGCCCAGATCCTCGGTGCCGGCGTATACGTCCTGGTCGGGACCGCCGCGTCGCTGTACGCGGGGCCGGCGGTGACGCTGTCGTTCCTGATCGCCGGACTGGCCTGCCTGCTGGTCGGCCTGTGCTATGCCGAACTGGCCTCCAGCGTGCCCGAATCGGGTTCGGCCTACAGCTACTGCAGGCACACGCTGGGGATCGGGCCGGCCTGGGCACTGGGCTGGCTGCTGTTCCTGGAATTCAGCGTGGCCGCCTCGCTGCTGGCGGTCGGCTTTTCCGGCTACCTCGGCAGCCTGCTGGCAGACCTCGGCCTCATCCTGCCGGAGGCGATCTCGACGCCCGCGATCCAGCTGCTGCCGGTGGACGGCGGCAAATCGCTGGTCGTCAGCGGCCATGCCAACCTGGTCGCCGCGGGCGCGGTGCTGGCCGCGGGCGCGATCGTCGCGCTGGGCACCTCGCGCTCGTCGCTGGCCAACATGGTCCTCGTCGTCGTGAAGGTGCTGGTGCTGGCCGGCTTCATCGTCGTCGGCGCGACGGCGGTCGATCCCGGCAACTGGTCGCCGTTCGTGCCGCCCAACGAGGGCGGGTTCACCTACGGCTGGGAAGGCGTGGCGCGGGCCGCCGCGCTGCTGTTCTTCGCCTTCCTCGGCTTCGAGACGGTGTCCACGGCGGCGGCCGAGACCCGCAATCCGCAGCGCGACGTGCCGATCGGCATCCTCGGCTCGCTGGCGATCTGCGCCACCCTGTACGTGCTGGCGGCGGTGGTGCTGACCGGGCTCGTCCCGTTCCGCGAACTCGACGTGCCCGACCCGATCGCGCTGGCGGTGGACCGCATCGGCTGGCCGCAGTTCGCGGTGGTGATCAAGATCGGCGCGCTGGCCGGCCTGGCCTCGGTGCTGCTGGCCAACGCCTTCGGGCATTCGCGGGTCTGCTACGCGATGTCCCGCGACGGCCTGCTGCCCGACGCGTTCAGCCGGCTGCATCCCACCCGCAACAGCCTGTGGATCGCCAACCTGCTGCTGGCCGGACTCGCCGCGATCAACGCCGCGCTGCTGCCGATCTCGGTGATGGCGGACCTGATCTCGTTCGGAGTGGCCTTCATGTTCGCGATGGTGGCGATCAGCCTGATCCGGATACGCAGCACCCAGCCGGAACGGCCGGGCCGTTTCCGCGTACCGCTGGGCGGCGTGCGCATCGGCGGCGTGTGGCTCGGCGTGGTGCCGGTCTGCGCGATCGTGATGAGTTTCGCGATGACCCTGCCGGTGGCGCTGGACATCCTGCAGCAGGCCCGCAACGGCGACCTGCTGCCGGTCGTGCTGCTGGCCGTCTATGCCGCGATCGGCGCCGCGCTCTACCGCTTCTACGGCCGCGACCGCGCACGGCGCCGCAGCGCCTGACGCGTCCTCCCCTTCCCCGCTGCCGAAACCCGACGGAACCCGCCGCATGTCCCGCAACCTCCTCACGCGCCCCGATGCCTTCGCCATCGGCCGCCTGGACGCGCACGACCAGGCCGCCCTGGTGCGGTCCGGGGACATCGATGCCGGCGGCCTGGTCGAGGCGGCGATCCTGCGGATCGAGGCGCTGGACCCGACGCTGCAGGCATTGAGCCACCGCGCCTTCGCGCTGGCCCGCCACGAGGCCGCGGCCCTGGATGCCGCAAGCGGCGGCGCCGCGGCCCGCGGTCCGATGGCCGGCGTGCCCTGGCTGGCGAAGGATTCGCTGGACCATCCGGGCATGCCGACGCGCGCGTGCTCGCGCAGCCGCAGCGGCGTCCTGGTGGAAACCGGCTATCCGTATGTCCAGCGGCTCATCGCCGAGGGCCTGGTCGCGGTGGGCAAGTCGTCGATGCCCGAGTTCGGACTGCTCGCCTCGACCGAACCGCTGCAGGGGCCGGTGACCCGCAACCCGTGGTCGCTGGCGCATTCGCCGGGCGGCTCCAGCGGCGGTGCCGCGGCCGCGGTCGCCGCCGGCCTGGTGCCCTTCGCGCACGGCAGCGACGGCGGCGGCTCGATCCGGCTGCCGTCCTCATGCTGCGGCGTGGTCGGCCTGAAGCCCGGTCGCGACAGCACCGTGCGCGTGCGCGGCCGGCACCTGGTCGAGGACCTGCTGGTCGCCGACGGCCTGCATGCGCGCAGCGTGCGCGACGCCGCCTGGGCGTTCGCCGCGACCCACCTGCAGGCCGGACGCGCGATGGTGAAAGGCCCGTCCAGCCGGCGCCTGCGGATCGCGGTGATCGGGCACGGCCTGCGCGGCGCGGCCCCGCACCCCGACGTCGGCGATGCCATCGCGCGCACCGCGGACCTGTGCGCAAGCCTCGGCCATCGCGTGGAACGCGCCGCCTGGCCGCTCGACGGCGACGCCTTCCTGGGCGCATTCGAGGACCTGTGGTCGCACCTGGCCGCCGACGCGGTCGATGCCGCCACGGCGCTGGTCGGCGGGCGCCGGATCGAGGACGCGGTGGAACCGTGGACGCTGGGCCTGGCCGAGCGCGCGCGCCGCCTGCCCACGCATGCGCTGGAGGCGGCCTACCGGCAGATCGCGCAATTGCCGCGACAATTGTCGGCGTTCTTCGCCGATCACGACCTCGTCCTGACCCCGGTCGTCAGCGCGCCGCCGCCGCCGCTGGGCACCTTCGCCCCGGACGTGCCGGCCGACACCCTGCTGCGGACGATGTTCGCCTGGATCGACTACACGCCGCTGCAGAACATGGCCGGCACGCCGGCGATCTCGCTGCCGCTGTCGCACAGCCGCGACGGCCTGCCGATCGGCAGCATGTTCGCGGCCGACCGCGGCCAGGAGGACACCCTGCTCGCACTCTCCTACGAACTCGAAGCGGCGGCGCCCTGGGCCGACCGCTGGCCGGCCCATTCCGTGGCCGGCGCCGCTGCCTGAAACAAGCCCCGCCCCCATCGCAAACAGATCATGTCCGACCCCGCCCTGTTCCAACCCCGCTCTCCGCGCGACCTTGCCGACCTCGTCGCCGGGCAGCCGCTCGCCTGGATCGTCTCCGGCCCGGCCGGCGCGCTGTCGGCCACGCCGCTGCCGGTCCAGCTCGAATGCGATGCGGAGGACCGCCCGCTGCGCCTGCTCGGGCACTTCGCCCGCAGCAACCCGCAATGGCGCGCGTTCGCCGAAGACCCGCGCGCGACCGTGCTGCTGATCGGCCCGCACGGCTACGTCTCGCCGTCGTGGTTCGCCGACCGCAGCCGCGCGCCGACTTGGAACTACGCCAGCGCCGTGTTCGAGGTGGACATCGAACTGCGCGACACGCCAGGCGATGCCGACCGGCTGCTGCGGCACCTGGTCGACGACGTCGAGCGCGGGCGCCCGGGCCCGTGGTCGATCGAGGAAATGGGGCCGCGCTACCTGTCGCTGCGCGAGCACGTGGTCGGCTTCCATGCCCACGTCCGCGACGTCCGCGCCACCTTCAAGCTGGGCCAGGACGAGCGCGACGACGTCTTCGACGACATCCTGCGCGGACTCTGGAACACCCGGCAGCACGCCCTGGCCGGCTGGATGCGCCGCTTCGACGGCGGCCGCGGCGCCGATGCCATCGCGGCCATCGCGCCGCGCGCCAGGCCGATCGACCCGGAGATCGCCGGCTTCATCGACAGCGTGATCGCCGAGGGCCGGCGGATCACCGCCGGCCGCACGCTGGACTGGCCGACGCGTCGCGAGATCGTGGAGCAGGTGCGGCGCCCCTGGCGCGCGGGCGGCCCGGCCATGCCGCGGACCGAGGAGATCCTCGCCGACACCCGCCATGGGCCCGTGCGCCTGCGCATCCACGACCCCGCGCCCGGCACGGCCAAGCCGACGCTCGGCTTCCTGCACGGCGGCGGCTGGGCGATGTTCAGCCTGGACACCCACGACCGGGTGATGCGCGAACTGGCCGCGCGCGCCGGCGTCGCGGTGGTCGGCATCGACTATGCGCTGTCGCCCGAGGTGCGCTATCCGGTGGCGCTGGAACAGGTCGTGGACGTGGTGCGCTGGCTGCAGGCGCACGGCGCGGCGCACGGGCTCGACGGGGAGCGGCTGGCGCTCGGCGGGGACTCGGCCGGCGGCAACCTGAGCACCGGCGCGGCCCTGAAACTGCGCGACCTCGGCGAGGGCGGCCGCGTCTCCGCCGTGCTGAGCTACTACGCCGGTTTCACACCCGACTGCTCGCCGCACTCGCGCCGCCGCTACGGCACCGACGAGGACATGCTGACCGCGGCCGAGGTCGACACGTTCTGGAACTACTACATCTCCGGGCCGAACGACCGCAACGATCCCTGCATCCATGGCCTGCTGGCCGACGTGGAGGACTTGCCGCCCTACTTCATCGGCATCGGCGAGTGCGACGTGCTGGCCGAGCAGAACCTGACCATGGCCGGCAAGCTGCTCGCCGCCGGCGTGCCGGTCGACGTGAAGCTGTACAAGGGCGCGCCGCACAGCTTCATCGAGGCGGTGTCGGTATCGTCGATCGCCCGGCAGGCGCTGGAGGACGGCGCCGCCTTCCTGCGCCGGACGTTCGGCCTCGCCGGCGCCGCCCCGCCGGGCCGGGAATGAGCGGACTGCCGGGCCGACGGCGCAAGGCGCACGGAGCGGCCTGATGCGCGCTTCCGGACCGCGCCCCGACAGCCGGGACACCCCGGCACGCGGCGGGCGCCGGAGCGGTAATCTGTCGCGCCGGATGCACGACGCATCCCACACGAGGAGCCGATCGACATGCCCACCCCTTCCGCGACCGTCGCGTTCATCGGCGGCGGCAACATGGCCCGCAGCCTGATCGGCGGCCTGGTCGCCCGCGGCGCCGATCCAGCGACGATCCGCGTCGCCGACCCCAATGCCGACACCCGCGACGCGCTGATCCGCGACTTCGGCGTGCAGGCGTTCGACAGCGCCGACGCGGCGGTCGCGGACGCGACGATGTGGGTGCTGGCGACCAAGCCGCAGGTGTTGCGCGAGGTCTGCACGCGCCTGGCCGGTACCGCGCAGGCGCAGCGTCCGCTGGTGTTGTCGATCGCCGCCGGCATCACCTCGGCGCAGCTCGACCGCTGGCTCGGCGGTGGGGTTGCACTCGTACGCACGATGCCCAACACGCCCGCCCTGCTCGGCGCCGGCGTCACCGGACTGTTCGCCAACGCGCGGGTCGACGCCGCCGGCCGCGAGCGCGCGCAGGCGCTGCTGGCAAGCGCGGGGGAAACCGTGTGGGTCGACGACGAGGCGCGGATGGATGCGGTGACCGCGGTCTCCGGCAGCGGGCCGGCCTACATATTCCTGCTTGCCGAGGCGATGGAGGACGCGGCGATCGCCGAGGGCCTGCCGGCCGCCGACGCGCACACGCTGGTGCTGCAGACGGTACTCGGCGCGGCGCGGATGCTGGTCGAGTCCGGCGAAGCGCCCGCGGAACTGCGCCGGCGCGTGACCTCGCCGGGAGGCACCACGCAGGCCGCGATCGAGGTCTTCGAAGCGGGCGGGCTGCGCACGCTGGCCGCCGATGCGATCCATCGCGCGGCGGCACGCGGCGGCGAGCTGTCGGCCGCCAATGACTGACGCGGACCATCGCGCCGCCTGCCCGCGCACCCTGCGCATCGCCGCCCTGCCGCTGCTACTGCTCGCGCTTGGCTGCAGCCGCGCGCCGTCGACGCCCGCGGCCTCGGCGGCCGGCAGCGAGGAAAGCCGGATGCCGGCGACGATGTCCGTCGGCGACACCGAGGTGCTGGCCAGTGTGGTGCCGACGCTCGCGTTGAACGACGCCATCGCCGCGCAGTACGGCATCGACCGGGCGCGCGACCGGGTGCTGGTGCTGGTCAGCCTGCGCGCCGGCGACGACGCACGGCAGGGCCATGTCGGCGCGACCGCGCGCGACCTGCGCGGCGTGCGGCAATCGATCGCCTTCCGCGAAGTGCGGACCGGGGATCTGGTCGACTACGTCGGCATCGCCCGGGTGACGCCGCCCGACACGCTGCGCCTGGACATCGACGTCGTGCTGGCCGACGGCCGGCGCACCACGCTGCGCTTCAGCCGCGACATCGCGCGGCCCTAGGAGCGTGGGCGGTAGAAATGTTCGAGGCGAAAAACACGCTGTGCGAGGCCAGATTTTCGTCGATTTGCAGGCCCGTAGTGGTGCTACGGGCCAAGAATCGGCGGAAATATGGACCGCATCAGCGGGTTTTGCAGTCCGGACAATTTCTACCGCCCACGCTCCTAGGGCCTCTCAAGCCCCGGCCATGACCCGCAGGATCTGGCCGACGAAATACGCGATCAGCGTGCCGGTCGCATAGCCGACCGTACCCAGCAGCACGCCGACCGGCGCCAGCGACGGATGGAACGCCGCGGCGACCACCGGCGCGGACGCGGCCGCGCCGATGTTGCCCATCGAGCCGACGCCGACGTAGAACAGCGGCGCCCTGACCAGCCGCGCCGCGCCCCAGATCACCAGCACGTGCACCGCCATCCAGATCGCCCCGATCGCGATCAGCTCCAGCCGGTCGAACAGCTTGAGGAAATCCATCTGCATGCCGATGCAGGCGATCAGGAAGTACAGGCAGACCGTGCCGATCCTCGACGCGCCGGCGTTCTCCAGCCTGCGGGCAGGCGTGAAGCTCAGCAGCAGGCCGGCCAGGGTCGAGATCACCACGACCCAGACGAACGACGAGTCCAGGCTGAAGCGCGCCGCCCATTCGAAGCCGCCGAACCAGGCCGAGACCGGACCGCCGATCGCATGCGCCAGGCCGACGACGCCGAACGCCACCGCGATGATCACCATCAGGTCGGTCAGGGTCGGGATGCGGGCATTGGCGGCCTCGTAGGCGGCGATGCGGTGCTTCATCTCGTCGATCGCGCTGGTGTCGGCGCCGGAGCGCGCATCGATCTGCGCCGAGCGGTTGGCCAGGAACAGCAGGGTCGCCATCAGCAGGCTCGCCATCGCCACGTCGACCACGGCGAACTGGCCGAACAGGGTGGCATCGACGCCGTAGACCTCGCGGATCGCGACCATGTTCGCGCCGCCGCCGATCCAGCTGCCGGCCAGGGCCGCCATGCCCTTCCAGGTATCCCCGGCGACCGCCGGCGGATGCACCCATTCCATGACCTGGAACGAGACGATGGCGCCGAGCACGACGCCGACGGTACCGGCGAGGAATACGAACAGCAGCCTCGGCCCGAGCTTGAGGACGCCCTTGAGGTCGATCGACAGGGTCAGCAGCACCAGCGCGGCGGGCAGCAGCACACGGCTGGCGATCGGGTTGTAGAGGCTGTTGTTCTCGCCGTCGATCAGACCAACGGTGTTGTAGAACGCCGGCACGAAGTAGCACAGCAGCAGCGCGGGGATCCAGGCGAAGAACTTCCTCCAGAACGGCGTGGGGCCGCTGGCCAGCCAGAAGATCAGCCCCAGGGTCGCGGCGATCAGGCCGAACAGGACGATGTCGTTGGTGATCAGCGGGGCGGACGTGTCGACGGATGCGATCGCCATCGGCGGCAGGACTCCAGAGTGCGGTACGGTGTGCTGCGCGCGCGCAGACGCCGGGGGACCGGAAGGCCGCCCCCGGGACGAGGGCCTACCGGCCGATGTACTGCCTGAGCCAGGCGTTGACGGTGTCGTGCCACAGCACGCTGTTGTGCGGCTGCAGGACCCAGTGGTTCTCGTCAGGGAAGTACAGCAGCTTCGACTCGATGCCCTTGCGCTGCAGCGCGGTGAACGTCGACAGGCCCTGGTCGACCGGCACGCGGTAGTCCTTCTCGCCCTGGACCACCAGCATCGGTACTTTCCAGTTGGCGACATGGTTGACCGGGTTGAAGCGTTCGTAGTTGCTCGGCTGGTCGAACGGCGTGCCCCCGTTCTCCCATTCGGTGAACCACAACTCCTCGGTCACGTATCCCATCGACCGCGTGTCGAACACGCCGTCGTGGTTGACCAGGCACTTCCACGGCGAGTTGCCCTGGCGGTCGAACCAGTTGCCGGCGATCCAGTTGATCATGTAACCGCCGTAGCTGGCCCCGAGCGCGCAGGCGCGGTCGCCGTCGAGGAACGCATACTGCTGCTGCGCGGCGGCCCAGCCCTTCTGCAGGTCCTCGAGCGGCTTGCCGCCCCAGTCGCCACTGATCGCATCGGTGAACGCCTGGCCATAACCGGTCGAGCCGTGGAAATCGATCATCACCACCGCATAGCCCTGCCCGGCATAGGTCTGCGGGTTCCAGCGGTAGCTCCAGCCGTTGCCGAAGCTGCCCTGCGGACCGCCATGGATCAGGAAGGCGACCGGATAGGTCTGGCCTTCCTGGTAATTCCACGGCTTGACCACGTAGCCGTAGACGGTGGCGTTGCCGGCGCCCTTGAACGAGAACTGCTCGTAGTCGCCGAAGGCGACGTCGGGCAGGCGCTCGGCGGCGGTCGGGGTGATCTGGCGCAGCGCGGCGCCGGTCTCGAGACCCTGCAGCGACGCGGTGTAGAGCGTGTCGCCACTGTCGATCGTGTTGCGCGTCAGTGCGACGGTGTCGCCGGCGACGACGAACGACGACACGGTGCCGTCGGCCAGCAGTTTCGTGACTTCGCCGCTGGCGACATCGACCCGGAACAGCGGGTACTCGCCGGTGTCCTGCGCAGCCACGTACAGCGCGCTGCCATCGGCCGACGGCGCCACGCTGCTCGGCGAACGGTCCCAGTCCGGCGCGATCTCGCGCGCGGCGCCGCTGGCGACGTCCAGCGCCATCAGCGCGTAGCGGTCGGCTTCGAAACCCGGGCGCTTCATCGCGCGGTAGAACAGGGTCGCGCCGTCGTCGCTGAACACCGGGCCGGTGTCCCAGGCCGGATTGTCCGCGGTCAGGTTGACCGGGGCGGCATCGCCGAGCGCGTCGATGCGGTACAGATCGAAGTTGGTCGACCACGGTTCCGCCGCGCCGGCCACCTTGACGCTGGCGACCAGGGTGCGGCCGTCGGGCGACCAGACGTAATCCTCGGCGCCGCCGAACGGCTTGGACGGGATGTCGCCTTCGAGCGCATGGCCGGCCGCGCGCACAGTCGTCACCGGCGCGGCGCCGGCGGCCGGCAGCTCGGCGACGAACAGGCGGCTGCGGGTGCCGTCGCGCCAGGTGTCCCAGTGGCGCACGAACAGCTGGTCGTAGACGACGCCCGTGGACTTGGCGTCCGCGGCCTCCGCGTGCTTGCGCTTCGTGCACGCAAGGTCCGCGCCGCACTCGCCGAAGGTGTCGGCGCTGAAGGCGATGCGCGTACCGTCGGGCGAAAGCTGGTAGCTGCCGATGTCGACCGCGACGTCGGTCAGCTGCCGCGGCTCGCCGCCGGTGGCCGGCATCGCATACAGCTGCGAGCTGCCGTTCCTGCCGCTGAGGAAGTACAGCGTCTGCCCGTCGGGCGACAGCGTCGCCGAGTTCACGTTCCAGCCCTCGGGCGTGATCCGCCGCGGCGGCGCCATGTCGCGGGTCAGCAGGTTGCGGGCGTAGAGCGCCGTCTCGGCCTTGCCCGAATCGAAGTCCAGCGCGCGCTGCGCGAACACCAGCAGCCGGCCGTCGTCGCTGAGCAGTGGCGACGACACCCGGTCGAGCTGCACCAGGTCGCGGACATCGAGGCCCCGGGTCTGGGCGGCGGCGGGCAACGCCACCAGCAGGCACAAGGGCAACAGCGCAAGACGCAGGGACATGGCGGGCGGCTCCGGACAAAGAGCCCGCATGGTAGGCCGGCGCCGCCGCGGTGGCAAAGCGGCGCCGGGTTCCCTCACTCCGCGGCGGCCGCGCCGCCCAGGTGCGTCGACAGGAACGCGAGCAGCCGGGTGTAGTAGGCGCGCCGGTTCTCGGGCTTGTAGAAGCCGTGGCCTTCGTTCGGGTAGTACAGCGTTTCCACCGGTACCCCGGCACCGCGCAGCGCGCGCTCCATCATGCGGCTGTGTTCGATCGGCGCGATCTCGTCCTCGCCACCCGCCGCCAGCAGCACAGGCACCTTGATGCGGTCGGCCAGCCGGTTCGGAGACACCGCGGCCAGTGCTGTCTGGTCGGTCCCGACCCATTCGCTGCTCCAGGTCCGCATGGAGCGGCTGACCCGGCCGTCCTCGGTCCGCATCTTGGGAAGATCGTAGACGCCGACATAGCCGGCAGCGCAGCGGTACAGGTCGGGCTCGCGCACGACGCCCATCAACGCGGCATAGGCTCCGTAGCTGGCACCATAGATGCAGATGCGTCCGGGATCGGCGATCCCCTGCCCGACCAGCCAGCGCGTGGCATCGGTGACGTCGTCCTGCATCGTGCCGCCCCATTGCCTGGCGCCGGCCTGCCGGAAGCTGCGGCCGTAGTTGCCGGAGCCGCGGAAATTGACCTGCAGCACCGCGTAGCCGGCAGCCGCAAGCAGTTGCGCATCGGCGTCGAAGCCCCATCGATCGAAGATGCCGAACGGCCCGCCATGCGGCACGACCACCGTCGGCAATCGGGTTGCCGGCGTGGCCCCCGGCGGCAAGGTCAGATAGCCGTGCAACGGCAGGCCGTCGCGCGCGGCCAAAGACACCGGGCGCATGTGCGCCATCACGGCAGGATCGATACGATCCTGCCTCGCAAGCAGGAACGAAGCCTGCTTGCTGACCGAATCGAACAGATAGAAACTGCCGGGGTCGATATCGCTGGCGACGAGCACCAGCTTCAGGCGCCCGTCGCGGGTGGCCGAGGACACCGATACCTCGCTGTCGGGAAACGCGTTCTCCAGCAGCGCATGGAAATTCGCATCCCCGGACTGCGGGTCGAAGAACTGCGTCCGCGCCTTGCCAGACAGGAAGCGCACGCCGACGGTTGCACCAACGCCGTCACGATGGATCGGCCGCGGATCGGCCACCGTGTCGCGCGCGACCACCCGGCGCTCGCCGGAGCGGGTGTCCAGTGCGACCACTTCGTCCGGTCCGCTGGGCGTGCTGACCTGCAGATATGCGGTCACGTTGTCGTCGGCGAAGCCGAGCGGGATCTGCAGGACTCCACTCTGGCGCTCGTCATTGAGCAGTTGCCAGGGGGCGCCGTCATCGGCGCGATGGTAGAGCTGGCTCAGATTGTCCGATCGCGCACCATTGGCGAAGCGGATCGCGCCCGTGTTGTCGGTGAGGAAGCTGGCCCGCGTGACCGGCACGGACGCCACCTGCGTGCGGCGTCCGGTATAGACGTTCATCCGCTCGACCCGCGTCTGCGGCTCCCGGGAGAACGGGGAAACCGACACCAGGACGTGGCGGTCGTCGTCCGGCAGCAGGTCGACCGGCCAGGCGAACACCGCGCCGCCCTCGCGCTTCTGGTCGAGCAGGCGCGACCCCGTGGGCTGCAGCGCCACCCGCCAGCCGACCAGCAACCCGCGCTCGCCACCATCGACGTTCATTGCGTACAGCTCGCCGGTGGCCGATGGATAGTCGCGGGATCCGAAGCGTTCGGCGACCGCGATCAGTACCCGTCCGGCGTTGGCCCACCAGAAATCGGCGACGTGGACGCCCTTGGGGAATTGGAAGTTGCCGACGACCGCCCTGCTGTCACGCCGCAGCACGGCGAATACCGTGTGGTCGCCCGATGGAATCGTGACCGCCAGATACTCGCCGGTCGGAGACAGCCGGACGTCGCGGAACCCGCCTTCATCGGCATGGATCGCGACGTCGACCGGGGGCAGCGCCATCGCGGGCAGCGCCATGCAGGCAAGGCCCAGCAAGGCCGGCAGCAGAAACCGTTTCATCCCTTCCCTCCCGGGCGCCTGCCGACGCCCTCGCCTACGGTGCGCACCGCAGGCACCAAGGCGTGCCAGTCGGTCTGTTGCAGACATCGGGCGCAGCCGCAGTGGCAAGGCGGCGCCGGATTCCCTCACTCCGCGGCGGTCGCGCCGCCCAGGTGCGTCGACAGGAACGCGAGCAGCCGGGTGTAGTAGGCGCGCCGGTTCTCGGGCTTGTAGAAGCCGTGGCCTTCGTTGTCCACGTACATCGTCTCCACCGGCACGCCGGCGCCGCGCAGCGCGCGCTCCATGCGCCGGGTGTGCTCGACCGGCGCGATCTCGTCCTCGCCGCCGGCGACCAGCAGCACCGGCGCCCGGATCCGGCCGGCAAGCCGCGTCGGCGAGGTCTCGCCGAGCCGCTGCACGTCGTTGCCGACCCATTCGTCCACCCAGGTGCGCAGCCACATGCCGCCGCGCCGGTCCTGGCTGCGCATCAGCGGCAGGTCGTAGACGCCCACGTAGCCGACTGCACAGCGGTACAGGTCCGGCTCCCTGGCCACCCCCATCAGCGCGGCATAGCCGCCGTAGCTGCCGCCGTAGATGCAGATGCGCTGCGGGTCGGCGTGGCCCTGTTCGATCGCCCAGCGCGTCGCGTCGGTCAGGTCGTCCTGCATGGTGCCGCCCCACTGGCGCGCGCCGGCCTGGCGGAAGCTGCGGCCGTAGTTGCCCGAGCCACGGAAGTTGAGCTGCAGCACCGCATAGCCGGCCTGCGCCAGCAACTGCACGTCGGGATCGAACGCCCAGTCGTCGAAGATGCCGAACGGCCCGCCGTGCGGAAGGACGACGAGCGGCAACGGCCGGTCCGCGGCTGCGGACGCCGGCCGGGTGAGATAGCCATGCAGCATCAGGCCGTCGCGTGCCGGCAGCGAGACGCCCTGCATCGGTGCCATCCGCTCGGGATCGACCTGGTTGCGGCGCGCGAGCGCGAAATCGGCCTTCTTGGTCGGCGCATCGTAGGTGAAGAAACTGCCCGGATCGACATCGCTGGTCGCAAGCAACAGCTTGACCGAGGCATCGCGGGTCGCCGACGCGATCCTGACGACCTGTCCGGGGAAGGCCTTCTCGAACATGCGCCCGAGCCGCGCGTCCTCGGACGCTTCGTCGAAGAACACCAGTCGCGGCGTCGCGCCGAGGTAGCGCACGCCGACCGGCGTGGAAGTGCCCGGCCGGTAGACGATCTCCGGGTCGACCAGCGCGTCGCGCAGCAGTTCCCGCCGTTCGCCGCTGGCGACGTCCAGCTCGACGATCGCATCCGGCCCGCTGGGCTGGGACACGCGCAGGTAGGCCTTGCGATCGTCGCCGGAGAAGCCGACCGGCGATTCCAGGCGGCCGCTGGTGCGCTCGTCGTTGATCAGCTGCCAGTCCGCGCCGCGTCCGTCGCGGTAGTAGAGACGGCTGAGGTTGTCGGCGCGCGCGCCGACCGCGAACCGGACTTCGCCGGCATGGTCGGTCAGGAAACTCGCGCGATTGACGGGCACCGTCGCCACCGTCGTGCGCCGGCCGGTATAGACGTCCATGCGATCGACCCGGCTCACCGGGTCCCGGGTGAACGGAGAGACCGACACCAGGATGTTGCGCGGGTCGTCCGGCAGCAGGTCGATCGGCCAGGCATGGACGAACTCTTCCTTGGCACCGCTCTGGATGCGCGTGCCGGTCTGGGTGCCCTGCACGCGCCAGCCGACCAGCAACTGCGCGCGGCCGCCGTCGACGTTCATGCCATACAGTTCGCCGGTCGCCGACGGAAAATCGCGCGAGCCGAAACGCTCTGCCAGGCCGAACACCAGACGCTCGTCGTTGGCCCACCAGAAGTCGGCGACATGGGTGTTCTTCGGCAGGCGGAAGCTGCCCGCGATCGTCCGGTCCGCGCGGCGCATGATGCCCACGGCGGTGCGGTCGCCCAGCGGCAACGTCACCGCGTAGTACTCGCCGGTCGGCGAGATCTTGATGTCGCGGATGCCGTCTTCCTCGACGAACGGCGCCAGGTCGACCTGCGCATGCAGGTCCAGGCAGGCCGCCAGCACCATCACCATGCACAGCCACTGCAATCCCTTGCGGATCATGTTGTCTCCCCCTTTGAGGATGTTGTCGAAAACCGCCCTCCACGCGTCCGGACGGACGCTCCCCGGGAAAGGCGGTCAGGCGGATACTAGCCCAGCCCCGGGCCGTCCGGCGTGCCTTCCGTCATGTTGCCGGATGGTGGCACGGGCCTATACTCGCGCCTTCGATCGAGCCGGAGCACGGGCCTTGGGCGCAGCCATTCCTTCCGGCGACGGCGCCGGCACCGACTTCCTCGGCCACCCCAAGGGCGTCTTCGTCTGCTTCTTCACCGAGATGTGGGAACGCTTCTCGTTCTACGGGATGAAGGCGCTGCTGCTGCTGTACATCCTCAAGTACCACCTGTTCGGCGACGACGCCGGCTACGACCTGCTCGGCGCCTACGGCGGCCTGGTCTACGCGGTACCGGTGATCGGCGGGCTGCTGGCCGACCGCTACCTGGGCATGCGCAAGGCGGTGGTGCTCGGTGGCGTGCTGCTGGTGCTCGGGCACCTGGGCATGGCATACGAGGGCGAGCAGGCGCGCATCGTCGACGGCGTGGTGGTCCGCGACACCGCCGCGCTACAGGTGTTCTACCTGTCGCTGGCGCTGATCATCATGGGCGTGGGCTTCCTCAAGCCCAACATCTCGACGATCGTCGGCAAGCTCTATGCGCCCGACGACCCGCGCCGGGATTCGGGCTTCACCCTGTTCTATGCCGGCATCAACGTCGGCGCGCTGTTCGCCAGCCTGGTCTGCGCGTTCCTCGGCGAAACCTATGGCTGGAAGTACGGCTTCGGCGCCGCGGGCATCGGCATGGTCGCCGGCCTGATCGTGTTCGTCTGGGGCCAGAAGTACCTGTACGGCCACGCAGAGCCCAACGACCCGGAGAAGCTGCGCCAGCGCGTCGGTCCGCTGTCGCGCGAATGGTGGATCTATCTGGGCAGCTTCGCCGGCGCGCTGGTGGTGTGGCAACTGATCCAGCGCACCTGGACCGTGCACGGGGCGATGCACCTGATCGCCGTCGCACTGGCGGCCTGGTTCGTCTGGTTCCTGGTGCGCCATTGCACGAAGGTCGAGCGCCAGCAGATGCTCGCGCTGGTGCTGCTGATCGTCGGCGTGCTGATCTTCTTCACCCTGTACGAGCAGACCTACGGCTCCTGGGTCACGTTCACCGACCGCATGCTGACCAAGGACCTGTTCGGCCTGACCCCCGGCGGCTACCAGCCCGGCATCCCGTGGGCGATCTTCGCGCTGGCCGGCAGCCCGCTGCTGATGGTGACCGCGTTGCGCGCCAGCGACCGCGGCAATGCCGGGCTGGCCAGGGCCGCGGTCGTCGCGATGGTGGCCGCGCTGGCGGTCGCGCTGGTCCACGACGTGGTGCTGGTGCCGCAGACCGCGGGCTCGCTGACCTTCCTCGGCGCGTTCTTCATCGTGGTGCTGGCGCCGGTGTTCTCGTGGCTGTGGCCGTGGCTGGACCGGCGCGGCCTCAATCCGAGCAAGCCGGCGAAGATGGCGATCGGACTGGTGTTCGCCGGCCTGGCGTTCGTGCCGCTGATGCTGGCCGCGCAGTCGGCCGGCGGCGGGGTGCTGGCCAGCGTCTGGTGGCTGGTGCTGGCCTACTTCCTGCTGGAACTGGGCGAGATGTGCCTGTCGCCGATCGGCCTGTCGGCGGTGACCCAGCTGTCGGTCACGCGCGTGGTCGGGCTGATGATGGGGGCGTTCTGGCTGGCGACCGCGTACTCGGAGGTGCTGGCCGCACAGTTCGGCAAACTGACCTCGATGGACGTACTGGAAGGCGAGGTGCTGGACATGGCGGCGGCCGCGGCGAAGTACGGCGAACTGTTCCAGCTGATGCTGTGGATCGGTGTCGGCTCGGGCATCGCCTACTTCGTGCTGGCGCCGCTGGTGCGGCGCTGGATGCACGGGGTGCGCTGACGCACTGTCGCCGTCCGCCGGCGCGGCATCGGCAGGCGCCGCGCAGTCACTCCGCCTCCGCCTGCCCGCCGCCCTCGGGCACGTACACCATGCGTCCGTCCGGCAGCCGGTAGGTGACGCCGGCGCGTACGCCGCCACCTTCTCCGATCTCGCCGGTGGACTCGTAGCGGGTCAGTTCCTCGCCGTCCTTGACGGTGATGCGCATGTCCGCGGCGCCGGGGTTCTCGATCACCGTCACCCGTTCGCTGGCGAAGGGGTTGAGCGGGTTGCGCACGATGACGATCATCAGGATGCCGATGACCACCAGGAACAGGTCGATCAGGTTGACCACCGACAGGATCGGGTCGTCGGCCTCGTCGTGTTCGAGGAAGCGCATCAGCCGGCCACTCCGCCGGCGTCCCGGGCGCGCTCGATATCGCGCAGTTCCTGCAGCAGCCAGCGCCGGCGGATGGTCAGCACCAGGAAGGTGATGCTGGCCGCGATCAACGCCAGGATCACCGACGAGAACGCGACGACCAGGTTCTCGCCGACCCCCTGTGCGTCGTTTCGGGTCAGGGCGAGCAATGCCGGTCCCATCGGGATCATGGTCGCGACCAAGCCGAGCATCGGCGCGATGCGCGAGGTCACCCGCAGCCATTCCAGGCGCTTGAGGATCCAGAGTTCGAGATCGTCGCTGCTGCCGCCGCTGCGGGCCTGGAAGGCTTGCAGCCGCGAGCGGTAGCTGCCGAGCCGGCGCTGCAGCGCCTCGACCAGGAACGCGCCGAGTGCGAAGAAGGCGTAGGCCAGCGACGCGAGGATCAGTACCAGCACCGGCACCAGGAACAGGTGGGCGAGGTCGTAGAGACCAGCTTCGAGGATGTTCATTGCGTTGTCCGGTTGTCCGGGAAGAGGGAATGGATACGGCGATGGCCGCCGCGAAGTTGTCGCCAGGCGCCGGCCACGAGGCACAGCGCCAGCAGCAACAGCACCGGCACGCGCAAGCCGGTCTGCACCGCAGGCGGGGGTTCGACCTGGCGCATGACCCGCCCGCGGACCTGCGGCGGCGCAGCGGCCGGCTCCGGCGCGGTTGCCGCGTCCGCCGGTGGCTCGACCACGGGCGCCGCAACGGCGGGATGCGCAGGGACGTCAGGCGCGTTGGTGCCGAAGCCGGGCGCAGGCGCTGCCGACGCGGTGGTATCGGTCGCCGACAACGCCTGCCCGATGGCCTGCAGCCGCGCCTCCAGTTCGGCCCGGGTGCGGGCATCGGCCTGCCAGTAGCCGCGCGCGATGGCCTCGCGCATGCGCTGGATCATCTGCGCCTGCGCGGTCGGATTGTCGCGTTCGAACCACTGGTCGATACCCAGCTGGCGCACGTCGCGCACGTAGGTGTCGTGCATCGCCTGCCACTGCGCGTCGCGCACCACGTCCGGCGCCGTGCTCTGCCAGCCGTACAGGTTGTTGACCGCATCGAGCACCTGCAGCGTGCCGGCGTAGCCCTCCTGCTGCATGGCACCGATCCACTGCGGGTTGAGCTGCCGGCTGCGCAGCTCGGCGGCCAGGAACTGGGCGGCGCCGGTGGTGCGCGGCGCGGCGCTGCGCAGGTCGCTGACGTACAGCGCGGGGCTGGCGCCGTCGAGGTGGCGGATCGCCAGCGACAGTCCGCCGAGGTACTCGAAGGGGTGGTCGGTCGACAGCACGCCATGGGTGTTGGACGAGCGCGACAGCACCGCGGCCTGCACGCCGCGCAACTGCTCGGCGAAGACGTTGGCGCCCTCGACCGAAACGCCCTGCTCGCTGGCGCCGTAGCCGTATTGCAGCCGCGAGAGGAACACGCCGGCCAGGGTGGCGTCGTCCTTGGCGGCATCTTCGCCGTCATCCAGTACCGCACCGCTCAGGTCGCTGCCGTACTCGCCGGGCGCGTTGCTGAAGATGCGCAGCGTCGAGAGCGCCTGCGCACGCGCCGCCTCCACGCCCTGCGCGCGCAGGCGCTCGGCGACCGCGGCGCTGTTGCGCGCGACCGCATTGCCGGCATCGCCCTCGGCAGCCAGCCGCTCGATGGCCGCGGCCAGCAGGCGCATGAAACCATCGAACTGGTCGCGGTAGACGCTGGTCGCCTGGACCACGACATCGATGCGCGGGCGCCCCAGCTCCGAGGCCGGGATGATCTCCAGCGCGGTCAGCCGGCCACCCGCGTCCCACACCGGCCGCAGGCCGAGCGCGTGCAGCACCTGCGCCTCCTGCACGCCGAGCTGGCGGATGGTTTCCGACGACCACAGGCTGAAGGCGAGCTTGGCCGGAGCGTCGCCGCCATGGTCGCGCCGGTAGGCATCGACCAACTGCTGCAGGGCCTCGCCTCCGGTCTCGTAGGCGGCGGGCGTGGGCACCTTGTCGGGTTCGAGCGCGTGCAGGTTGCGGCCGCTGCGCAGGCCCGGATCGCGCAGTGGATCCCCGCCCGGCCCCGGCGGCACGAATCCACCGGCCAGGCCGCGCAGCAGCGATTCGGTTTCCTGGGTGTCGAGCAGTGCGGCGTCGAGTTCGCGCGCACGCGCAAGCTGCGCGCGCAGCGCGGGATGGCCGGTTTCCTCGATCCGGCCCGCGCCGTGCAGATGGTGCGCAAGCGTGCGGTAGGGCAGGCTCTGCGCCAGCGCCGCGAAGTCCGCGGCGAACACTTCGTCCGGATCCAGGCCCAGCGCCTCGTAGAACGGCGCACCGAGCTGCTGCATCACGGTCGAGAGCCGGTGCTCGTCGGCAGCCGGCTCGCCGAAGGTGTGCAGGCCGAGCGGCATCGCGCTGCGCGCCAGCTCGTGCAGGTGGTCGTGCAACAGCGGCAGGAACCCGTCGATGTCGGCGGCGATCGCCGCCCGGTCCCAGCCCATGTCGCCGGCGATGCCCGCGGCGAGCGCCGCCTCGCCGATCGCCGCGCCGGTGCGCAGGCGCACGCCGCCCGCATCCAGTTGCTGGTACTGGTGGATCAGCGCATGCAGGTCGCGCATCTCGTCGTAGAGGCCGGCCGGCGCGAACGCCGGCACCTGGTGGCTGATCGTGACCGCGCGGCCGCGGCGCTTGGCCTGCATCGCCTCGCCGATGTTGTCCTGGACGTAGGGATAGAACACCGGCACGTCGCCGACCGCCAGGTACGGGTAATCGCCGGCCCACAGCGCGCGGTCCTTGCCCGGGGTCCATTCCTGGGTACCGTGGGTACCGAAATGGATCAGCGCGTCCGCGGCGAAACCCTCGCGCAGGTACAGGTACGCGGCCAGGTAGTAGTGGCTGGGCACCGCCTCCTGGTCGTGCGCGGCCTCGCCGATCCGGCCCGCGCGTGGCGGCTGCGGCATCAGCAGCAGGTCGCCCAGGCGCGCGCGCGGGAACACGAACGCAGGTTCGCCGTCGATCGTGCGCACCGACGCGTGCCGCGCCGGATCGCCCCACTGCGCCAGCAGCGCATCTCGCCGCGGCGGGGGCAGCGTGTCCAGCCACTGCCGGTAGCGCGCCACGGGCAGGCTGTCGGCGAGATCGTCGCGCAGCAGCGCGTCGAGCGTTTCCGGTCGGTAGTAGCCGCCGAGCATCGCCTGGCCCATGTCCACGATCTCGCGCTCGCTGGCGGCGTCGACGCGATAGCCTGCGTCGCGCAGGCGCTGCGACAGCGCGGCGATGCTGCGCGGCAGGTTGAGGTTCGACGCCGACAGGTTCTTCTCGCCGGCGGGGTAGTTCCAGAACAACAGCGCCAGGCGCTTGTCCGCCGCCGGCTCGGCGCGCAGGGCCGCGATGCGCGCCAGCCTGCCGGCCAGCAGCTCGACCTGCTCGGGAATCGCGACCTGCTCGCCGCGCGCCACCGCGCCCAGCACCAGTGGATCGCTCGCGCCCCAGATCTCGGGCACGGCGATGAAGGTGGCCGCGAGCGATGCCGGCACGCCGCTGGCGGCCGCGCGCCAGGCGTCCGGGTCCTGCTGGCGGGCGTTGAGGCCCTGGATCACCGGCACGTCGAGCGCGAGGAATTCCGCCGCGCGCAAGCCGCCCTGCTGCAGATGGGTCATGTTGACGACCGCGACGGCCCCGAGGCCGTCGAGCGCTTCGCGCAGCGCCGCGGGATCGTCGTCGTCGAACCACACGCCGAAGGCGCCGATGCCGTGCGCCGCCGCGCGTTCGATCACCTTGTCGACCAGCGCGGTCTGCAGCGCGGCCACGCTGCCGGCGGAGACCAGCAGCGCGACGCCCGGCCCCGGCGCGTGCCGTTGCCGCCACGCGGCGAAATCCGCGCGCCGGTCGAAGATGTCCCCGGCGGCCGGATGATAGTAGCCGGTGTCCGGCATCGGCCGCGGCGCCGGAACCGCATCGAGATCACCGCCGCGTTTCCACTGCAGCAGATAGTCGGCCAGGTGCCGGTAGTTGGCTTCGCCGCCGCCCGCGTAGTAGCCCGCGATGCGCCGGGCCTGCGCTCCGTCCAGCGCACCGGACGCGGGCGGACCGCCACCCACGCGCACCCATGGCGCAGCGCTGGTGGCGAGCGCGTCGCCCAGCACCGACTGCACGCGTTCGACGTCCGACGGCCGCGGCGTATCCAGGATCACCAGATCCGCACCGGCGACGCGCGCGGCCGCGCCATCGCGCTCGACCGGGACGTATTCGAAGCGGACACCTTGGTCGCGACCCAGCGCATCGAGCCGCGCGACCTTGGACGGCAGCACGAAATCGCTGGCGACGACCTGGACCAGCACCTGTGGCCCTGCGCCATCGTCCGCCGATGCACCCGCGCACAATGACATCGTCAGCGCCAGGCAGGCCAGCCCCCTGCACAACCACCGTCGCATGTTCAGAAGCTCAGGTTCACGCCGACGTGGTAGTAGCGGCCGGTTTCGGGATAGGCGTACAGCGCCGAGGTCTCGGCGAGACGCTCGTCGGTCAGGTTCTCGACCCCGCCACGCAGGCGCACCCGGTCGGTGATGCGATAGCCCAGGTCCAGCGACCACAGCGTGTAGTCCGGCAGTTCGACCAGCGCGCCCGCGCCCGACTGCCATTGCGTGCCCTTGTACTCGGCACGCAGCGCGCTGCGCCACGCATCGCCGGCCCACGCCAGCGCCGCCGCCGCGCCGTGTCGCGGCCGCTCGACCAGCGGCAGGCCGGTCTCCCGGTCGCGCGGCTGCAGCCAGTTGTAGTTCGCGTCCAGCGAGAAGCCGCCCGGCAGCGCGATGTCTGCCGCCAGCTCCACGCCGCGGATGCGCGCCTTCGAGACATTCACGTAGCTGCGCAGTTCACGCCCGCGGATCCCGCAGTCCGACAGGCACAGGGTCTGCACGAGATCCTCGAGGTCGCTCTGGAACGCGGTGGCCTGTGCGGACCAGCCGCTTCCGCTCCAGGTCGCGCCCAGCTCCCAGGTCGTGGCGATCTCGGGCTTGAGCGCCGGGTTGCCGACGATGGTGAACATGCCGCCACCGCCGACCGCCGAGTATTCCGGCGACAGTTGCTTGAGCGTCGGCGCCTTGAAACCGCTGCCCACGCCGCCCTTGAAGGTCAGGCGGTCGCTGGCATGGAAGATGCCGTAGGCACGCGGGCTGTGGTGCCAGCCGAACTTGTCGTGATGGTCGGCGCGACTGCCCAGCACCAGCGACCAGGTGTCGTCGAAGTCGATCTCGTCCTGCAGCAGCAACGCACGGTGCACCAGGCCGGCGCTGCCGCCGGCGGAGACGGTGTCGTCCTCCAGTCGCTCGCGGCGCCACTCGCCGCCGACCGTGACCCGGTGCCGTTCGCCGAAACGGGTCGAGGCCTGCGCATCGACGATGTCGTCGACCAGCGACTGCGGCGCGGTCGCCGCGCCCTGGCTGCGGCGGTTGCTGCGGTCGAGCGTCGAGCGGTAAGCACGGATGCGGGTATCGCCCCAGCCCCAGCTGCCCTGGTGGCTGAGCGAACTCTGGCGCCGGTCCAGATGGTCGACGGACTCGTAGACGTACGGTACCCCACCGGCCTGGAGGGTGTCGCGCCAGCGCCGCTCCCGACCCTGCAGGTGACTCGCGTCGATGCGCTGGCGCGCGTCGGGCGTCCACGTCAGAGTGAGGTTGCCGCTTTGGGCATCGCGTCCTTCCTGTTCCGACAGCCTCGGGTCCGCCGGATCCTGCGTGTCGTCCTTGCGCCGCGTCTCGCCGTTGAAACTCAGGCCCAGCACGTCCGGCACCAGCGGGCCACCGGCATAGACGCCGGCCTGGTAGACGCCTCCGCCGTGACCGCCCGCAACCACACCGCCGTTGTAGGCAGCACTGCCGCGCCACTGGTCGGTGGCCCGGCGGGTGATGATGTTGACGACGCCGCCCAGGGCCTCGGAGCCATACAGCGACGACATCGGTCCACGCACCACCTCGATGCGCTCGATCGCCTCCACCGGCATCCAGCCGAGGTCGAAGTCGGCATGGGCGATCGCATCGCTGGCCGCGCTGACCCGCTTGCCGTCGACCAGCACCAGCGTGTACTCGCTGTCCATGCCGCGCAGGCGGATGCCCCGCCGGCTGAAGCCGATGCCGCTCAGCGAGACGCCGGGGGAGCCGCGCAAGGCGTCGGCAAGATCCAGCACAGGCCGCGACAGCAGTTCGTCGCGGGTGACGACGTCGACGAAGGCCGGCGCATCCCGCAGCCTGGTTTCGTGCGCGCTGGCGGTGACGACGATGGTGTCGAGGTCCACCGCGGCGGCATCCGGGGCGTTGCTGGCAGCGGCGGACGAGATGGGGACGAACGCGGCAAGGCATGCCGCCATTGGGACGAGGGACGACTGGCTACGCACTGGAGACCCTGGAAACGCCCGCGGGACGCGGAATCCAGATAATGTAATGTTATTACATAAGAGCTGTCCAGCCTACGGCGCACCGGAAAGCGATGTCGCGGACCGGAAATCCCCCATGGCCGCGCGGACAGGCGAAGCCTTGGGGCCCCGCGCAGAGGCGCTGCCTGTCCACCATGTCTCCGAACACCTGTCCACCATGTGTCGAAGACCCACGAAAAAGCCCGCTCGAAGAGCGGGCTTGGAACACGAGGCAGCAGAGAAAACCTGGACAGGTCCTAGAACGGAATGTCGTCGTCCGAGAAGTCGTCCATCGGCGCCGGCTGCTGCTGCGGCGCGGGACGGCGCTGCTGCTGCGCCGCCGGGGCGTCGCTGCGTTCCGGGCGCTGCGGACGGGCGGCGCGCTCGTAGTTGCCACCGCCACCGCCGCCGCCTTCGCCACGGCCACCGAGCATCTGCATCTCGTCGGCGATGATGTCGGTCGAGTACTTCTCGACGCCGTCCTGGCCGGTGTACTTGTCGTAGCGGATCGAGCCCTCGACATAGACCTGGCTGCCCTTGCGCAGGTACTCGCCGGCGATCTCGCCGAGCTTGCCGAAGAACACCACGCGGTGCCATTCGGTGCGCTCCTGGGTGTTGCCGTCGCGGTCCTTGCGCACGCTGGTCGTGGCCAGGCTGATGCGGGTCACGGCCATGCCGCTCTGGGTGTACTTGATGTCCGGATCGTTGCCGAGGTTGCCGACAAGGATCACTTTGTTGATGCCACGGGCCATGGGAATTCCTTGGAGTGCGCCGGCGCGGGCCCGGCGTGGGGTGATGCGAATAGTGCAGTATAACGCCGCGGCCGGCGCCGTCCGGGGTTGCCGCAGCGCGGCATCGGGAAAGTCCACGCGCCATTGTCGGCGCTCTCCTATAATTCCCGGCCTGCCCGCCCCGGACACCGCATGAACAACGCCGCCGCCCCGGCCGCCAGGCTCGACCTGCCGGCGATCCAGTCGCTCGCCGCCGCGGACATGGCCGACATCGATGCGCTGATCCGGCGCCGGCTGGCCTCGGACGTGGTGCTGATCAACCAGGTCGCCGAGCACATCGTCTCGGCCGGCGGCAAGCGCCTGCGACCGATGCTGGTGGCGCTGGCCGGACGCGCGACCGGCGAGGTCGGCGCCGAGCACCACCAGCTGGCCGCGATCATCGAGTTCATCCACACCTCGACCCTGCTGCACGACGACGTCGTCGACGAGTCCGACCTGCGCCGCGGCCGCAGCACCGCCAACGCGATCTGGGGCAATGCGGCCAGCGTGCTGGTCGGCGACTTCCTGTATTCGCGCAGCTTCCAGCTGATGGTCGAACTGGACCGCATGGCGGTGATGCGGATCCTCGCCGACACCACCAACCGCATCGCCGAGGGCGAGGTGCTGCAGCTGCTGCACGTGCGCAATCCCGACACCGACGAGGCCGCGTACCTGAACGTCATCGAGCGCAAGACCGCGGTGCTGTTCGCCGCCGGCACGAAGCTCGGCGCACTGGCCTCCGCCGCGGACGAAACCACGCAGCAGGCGCTGTACGACTACGGCATGCAACTGGGCTACGCCTTCCAGATCGCCGACGACGTGCTCGACTACTCGGGCGATGCCGACGCGCTGGGCAAGAACCTCGGCGACGACCTCGCCGAAGGCAAGGCGACGCTGCCGCTGATCCACGCCATGGCCCATGCCGCGCCCGAACGCCGCGCCCGGCTGCGCGCGATCGTGGAACAGGGCGACACCGGCGCGCTGCCGGAAGTGCTGGCGGCGATCGGCGACGCCGGCAGCCTGGACTACAGCCGCGCCCGCGCGACCGCCTACGCCGAGGCCGCCGAACGCGCGCTCGACGGCCTGCCCGACAACGACGCCGTCGCCGCGCTGCGCGGCCTAGCGCGCTACGCGGTCGAACGCGGGCACTGATGCACACCTTGCCGGCCGGTGCACGCGCATTGCTGCTGGCCCTGTCTCTGGCCGCAGCCGCTGCCGGCTGTGCGAGCGGCGGCAGCGCGCCTGCCGGTGCCGGTGCGGCCTTGGCCGACCAGGGCTGTCCGTTCCGGGCCGCACCGCCCGTCGAGGAAGACAACTTTTTCGGCAACCAGTTCGACCCGCTGGACATGGCCGACGATCCCGCCGCGCGCCGGCGCGCCCGATGGGCCGCGCGGCATGGCTGGGAATGGGTCGAGCCGGTCTACGCCACCGGTCTGCAATGGGCCGGCCGTGGCGACTGCCGCTGGCTGCTCGACGCACGCGGGCGCGTGCTGGATGTCGCCGCGCCGGAGCAACTGCTGACCGACACGCAGCCGCTGTACCGCAATGACGCTGACGGCGACCTGCTGCTGCTCGAGTTCGGCTGGGACGCCGAGCACGACCAGCGCGTGTTTCCGGCACCAGTGGGGCGCCTGCTGCGCCACGACCGCAGCGACGCGAGGCTGTCGCCGCCGCTGCAGATGTTTCCGCAGCTCGACCCCGATGGCTGGCCGCACCGGCTGTATCCGCGCGAACGCTACGGCGATTACCCCACCCCCTCGTTCGGCCTGCGCGGCAACGGCGACACGCCTGCATGGATCGTGCGCCCGCCCGGCGGCGGTTTCGGCGTGCTCGACGCCCGCAGCATGGACTACCTGCTGCCGCCACGCTTTAGCGAGATCCGCGGCCATGGCCTGCCGCTCGAGCAGGGCGCGCGCATCCGCTTCTGGGCTGCTCTGGAGGCCGCGCCGGGCGATGCGGACGCGCCGATCCAGCTGTTCGACCCTGCCGGCCAGCCCTTGCTCGCCGGCTTGCACATCGGCGCGATCGAACCCGCAGTTCGCGGCAACCTGCTGCCGCTGCGGCTGCACGATCCGGCGTTGCCGCCGCCAGCACCGGCACCGGTGCCGGTGCGGGACCGGTTCGCAGACGACGCCGCGGCGGCCGCCGACGCGGCGGCCGATGGCATCGCACTCAGCTGGTCGCAGCGGGAAATGCTCGACGCGCATCGCGCGCGTGCCAGCGCCGGCAACGCCTGCGCCTACCTGATGGCCGACGGCAGGCTGGTCGATGTCCGTGGCTACAGCGACGGCAGCGCGCGCTGCCCGGAACCCGAGCGCGGCCTGTTGCTGCTCGACGACGGTCGCGGCCACGGCACCGTGCTGCAGGTGTCGGAGACCGATGCCGACGCCGCGCCGCGCAGGCTCGGCATCAGCGACCTGCGCGCACGCATCGCCGTCCTCCAGGCGCCACCGGACTACCCCGCCGGCATGCCCGGACTGGTCGTCACCGCCGAGGGCGACGGCAGCGGAACCCGGTTCCGCCTGTACGACCTCGACGGCCGCGCCCTGTCGCCGACCCGCTTCGACGGCTTCATCGACGCCGGCTGCGGCCACTGGCATCTGCACGACGGCGGCACCGACACCTGGTATGGCGTGCGCAACGACGGCGGCCTGTCGCTGACGCGGACCGTGCCGTTCTCCTGCTGAGTCCCGGCGTCGGCGGCGTTGCCCCGACCTGCGAATCCCGGGCGTCGGCTTCTAGGCGATGCCGAGCCCGGGGATCGCGGTGATCGCGTCGGGATCGAAGCCGCCGAGCGCAGCGAAGTGGCGGCCGCGCGCGGTGTAGTCGCGGTAGGCGCCGAAGCTCGGCGCGCCGGGCGAGAGCAGCAGCACGCCGTCGCCGGCCAGTGCGTCGCGGGCGAGCGCCGAACGGGCAAGACCGACGGCCGATTCGAGATCGTCGGCCGCATGCAGCGAGAAGCCGGCCGTGGCCGCCAGCGGCTGCAGCAGGTCGTGGATGCGCGGACCGTTCCGGCCCATGGTCACGATCGCGACCGGCGCGGCAGTGCGCATGGCGTCGGCGAAGGCCTGCCAGTCGAGGCCGCGGTCGTGGCCGCCGAGCAGGATCGCGACCCGGCGCCCGCGGAACACGTCCAGCGCGGCGAGGCTGGCGTGCGGCGTGGTGCTGATCGAGTCGTTGACCCAGGTCACCCCGTCACGCGTGCCCAGGGTCTGCAGGCGATGCGGCAGCGGCACGAAGTCCGCGGCGGCCGCGGCCAGCGGCGCCGCATCGATGCCCAGCGCCTCGATCGCGGTCAGCACCGCGCACAGGTTGCCACGGTTGTGGCGGCCGGGCAGCGGCAGGGCCGAGGTGTCGAGCACCGCGTCGCCGGCACGGTGCAGCACGTCGCCGCGCAGGTGCCAGCCGTCCTCACGGCCGAACCAGCGCACTTCGCCGTGCGGCAGCGCCAGCGCCGACAGCCGCGGGTCGGCGGCGTTGAGCACGGCGATGCGCGGCCGCGCCTGGGTCACCAGCGCCAGCTTGTCGTCGACATAGCGCTGCTCGCTGCCGTGCCAGTCCAGGTGCTCGGGGAAGACATTGGTGACCACGGCGATGTCCGGGCGCACGCCGCTGGCGGCGACGTCGCGGGTCTGGTAGCTCGACAGTTCGATCGCCCACGCGTCCGCGTCCGCATCGATCAGGTCCAGCAGCGGCAGGCCGATGTTGCCGGCCAGCGCGGTGCGCCGCCCGGCGCATCGCAGCAGGTGCGCCAGCAGCGCGGTGGTCGTGCTCTTGCCCTTGGTGCCGGTGACGCAGACGGTGCCCGCGGCGACCTCCCCCGGTGCCGCGCGCGCGCCGAACCACAGCGCGGTACCGCCGATGAAACGCGTGCCCGCCGCCGCGGCCGCCAGTGCATCGGGCGCATACGGGCTGATGCCCGGCGACTTGACCACGACCGCGCAGGCTGACAGCCGCGCCGCATCGACCTGCGTCTCGCAGGCCAGCAGCGCGTCGCCGAGCGTCGCCGCGTCGGCCGCCTCGGCGGCGTTGCACAGCAGGGTCAGCGGCAGCGCCGGCGCATGGGCGCGGATCGCGCGCCACGCGGCATGCCCTTCCCGTCCCCAGCCCCACAGCGCGATGCGGCCGCCGCCGGCGGCGATCGCCTCAAGCTGCGAGATGCGCACGCAGGCGTTCCCACAGCGCGGGCGGGATGCGCTGCTCGTCGTCGATCGCCAGCAGCGGTGCGATCGCGAGTTCGCCGGCGTCGAGCTGCGGCTGGATCTCGCGCACGAAACGCGCGACCACCGCATCCTCGCGCCACTCCGGGCGCTGGCCCAGCGCCGCCATCGCCGCGCGCGACTCGCGGCCTTCGCCGACGCATTCGAACGGCTTGTGGTCCTGGTACTCCAGCAGCGCGTCGAAGCCCGGCACCTGCGCCGGATCGTCGAGCAGGTTGCGGCCGAAGATCGCCACCAGCCGCGGCTTGGGCATGAACGGCGCCAGCGCCAGGAACACGAAATGGCACTTCGGGCAGATCCCGCACCAGCGATTGACCGGGCGCTCGCCCAGCAGGTGGAAATTGCGGTTGCAGCTGGAGAAATACGCGTCGTAGCGGTCGCTGCGGGCGAACTGCCGCGCCACCGCCAGCTCCGACAGCGGCCGCAGCAGCGAGTAGTAGTGCAGGTCGGCGGCGACGTGCCGCTGCACGTACGCGCCGAACGCCCGTTCGAACGCCCAGCCCTTCGACCACTGGTGGTTGACCTCGCTGGTCGTGCTGCCGTCGGCGGCCTTGATCAGGCTGCCGTAGCTGGCCGAGCGCTCGTTGGAGAACACCACCTGGTCGACATCCAGCAGCACCGCGGCCAGCACCAGGATCGCCGAATTGATCGCGGTGACCGGGATGTGCCCGTTCCACGCGCCCTGGCGGTTGTACTCGAACAGTTCCGGCGCCAGCTGGCGGCCGATGTTCAGCGTCGGCAGGCCGGTGCGCTCGGCGCAGACCCGGATCAGCTGCGAGCCGCCGATCCAGGACACCGTCTGCCCGACGCCCAGCGCACGCAGCGCCTCGATCGACACCAGCGAATCCTTGCCGCCGCCGATCGCCACCAGCGCGTGGTGGCGCAGGCCCAGACATGCCCGGTCGCCAGCGGCGACCGCCTCCGGTTCCCTTCTCCCGCCTGCGGGAGAAGGTGCCCGGCGGGCGGATGAGGGCGCCGCCGGGAACCGCACCCGCCCGTGCAGGTCCAGCCCGTTGCGGTAGGCGAACTCGCCGAGGCCGTGCACGTAGACGTCCTCGAGCAGCGCGGCGGTGTCGGCATCGATCGCGTAACCGTCGATGCGGATCTCCGGCGGCACCGCGGCCTTGTAGTAGCTGACGCCGGCGATCAGGTGCAGCAGCCGCAGCGCACGGGTCGCGGCCGCTGCGCGTGCGTCGTCCAGCACGAACGGCGCGCCCGGCACGGTGACCGTCTCGACCAGCTCGGGGCCATCGTCGAAGGCATAGCGCAGGCGCGCGACGCCGGTCGCGGCGTCGAGGTCGCAGTCGACGAAGCGGAACGCTGCGATGGAATCACGATCAAACATGCTTCTCAGGTCTCCACCCGGGTCGGAACGCGCCGGGCACGGCAATGGGCGCGAAGAAAACCACCAGCCTCATGCGGCCGCCCTGCGGTCGCTTCTGTGCAGGAAACGCCAGGCCAGCGGGGTGGTTGCCAGCAACGCCGGCAGGGTACCGAATACCAGGCCGAACAGTCCGAACAGCGCGGCACCGTGCAGCCACATGGCCATCCCCTCCTCCGGCGCCAGGGCCGCGGTCAGCCCCAGGCAAAGCGGAAAGAACAGGACCATGGCCACCAGCACGGTGGATGCCGCCATGCCGGCCAGCCGCCGGATACCGGGTCTTGCGGCCACCAGCCAGCGCCAGCCACAGACCCAGGCCGCGGCCAGCATCGCCGCCACCCCGGCCGTCATCCCCAGTCGCCACAGGAACGCGTTGCCCGCCCCCATCTCGAGCCAGATGCCGACCAGCAGGGTCAACGCAAGCGCAAGCGCCCCGGTCGACAGCGTGTACTCCAGTCGCGGGCTCACTCGAGCACGTCCTCGAGCGGCAGCGCCCGCCGGTTGTAGGTGTTGGCCATGACGAAGCCATAGGCGCCCGCATCGGCGACCAGCATCACGTCGCCCTCGGCGGTCGCCGCCGGCAGCATGCGCCGGGTGCCGAACACGTCGCTGGATTCGCAGATCGGGCCGACGACGTCGCACGGCGCGTCGGCCGCGTCGTCGAGGCGCGAGAGATTGGCGATCGCATGCCAGGCGTCGTACATCGCCGGCCGCATCAGGCTGTGCATGCCGGCATCCAGGCCCACCCGGCGCGTGCCGAGCTTGTCGACGACCTGGGTCACCGTCGCCAGCAGCACGCCGGCCTCGGCGACGAGGAAACGCCCCGGCTCGATCGCCAGCGCATAGTTCGGGTACGCGGCCTTGATGTCCGCCAGTCCCGCGGCCCAGGCGTCGAGGTCGAACGGCTGGTCGTCGGGCCGGTACGGGATCGGCAGGCCGCCGCCGATGTCGATGGTGTCGACGGTGCCGACCGCGTCGGCGAAGCCGGCCAGTTCGGCATAGACCTCGCGCCAGTGCGCGGCCGTGTCGATGCCGCTGCCCAGGTGCGCGTGGATGCCGGTGATGCGCACGTCCAGCGCGCGCGCAGCCTGCAGGAAATCGCCGAACGCACCCAGCGGCAGGCCGAACTTCGACGCCGCGCCGCCGGTGACGACCTTGGCATGGTGGCCGTCGCCGCGGCCCAGGTCGATGCGCAGCCACAGGTCCCGGCCGCGGAAGGTCTCCGGCCAGTTGCGCAGCGCCTCGACGTTGTCCAGCGTCACCGTGACGCCGAGCGCGAACGCGGCGTCGTACTCGGCGCGCGGCGCGAAGCTGGGCGTGAACAGCACGCGCGACGGCGCGAGGTCGGGCAGCACCGCGAACACGTGCTCGAGTTCGCCGAGCGACACGCACTCCAGACCGAAGTCCAGCTCGGTCAGCGTGCGCAGGATGACCGGGTGCGCGTTGGCCTTGATCGCGTAGAAGCGCCGGTCGATCGCCGCGATCGCCTGCAGCGACCCGGCCCGTGCGCGCACCGTCGGCAGGTGGTAGGCATAGTGCGGGGTGCCGGCGGCAGCCAGCGCCAGCAGCCGTGCGCGCGCGCCCTGCCACCACGGCGCCGGGCGCGCGCGGCGGCCGTGCATGATCTCGTGCCAGCTCGGCCCGAACACGCCGGCGTCGTGCACCGGCATCGCCCCGCTGTCGATCAGTTCGGCATGCAGTACCGGCAGCAGGCCGTCGGCGTCGGCCTCGTCGATGACGAAGGTCAGGTTGAGGTCGTTGGACGACTGCGAGATCAGGTGCACGCGCTCGCGGCCCATCGTCGCCCAGACGTCCGACAGCCTGTGCAGCAGCGAGCGCATGCCGCGGCCGACCAGGGTGATCGCCGCGCACGGCGCGATCACCTTGACCCGGCACACTTCGGCCAGGTCGTCCGACAGACGCGCCAGCACGTCGGTGCTGACCAGGTTCTCGCTGGGGTCCAGCGACACGGTGACGTTGGTCTCCGACGAGCCGATCAGGTCGACCGACAGGCCGTGGCGCTTGAAGCGCTCGAACACGTCGGCGAGGAAGCCGACCTGCTGCCACATGCCGATGCCTTCCATCGACACCAGCACGATGCCGTTGCGGCGGCTGATCGCCTTGACCCCCGGCACAGGCACGGCGCTGGCGTCGATCGTGGTGCCCGGCAGCTCCGGGCGCTCGGTGTCGAGGATCGCCATCGCCACGCCGCCGTCGCGGCAGGGCTTGATCGAGCGCGGATGCAGCACCTTGGCCCCGGTGGTCGCGATCTCCTGCGCCTCGGCATAGTCGAGCCGCGCGAGCAGCCGCGCGTCCGGCACGTCGCGCGGATTGGCGCTGAACATGCCCGGCACGTCGGTCCAGATCTCCACCCGGCGCGCGCCCAGCAGCGCACCGAAATACGCCGCCGAGGTATCCGAGCCGCCACGGCCGAGGATCGCGGTGCCGCCGTCGGCATGGCGGGCGATGAAGCCCTGGGTCAGCAGCATGCGCGGCGCCTGCGCGGCGAAGCGCGCGCGCCAGTCGCCATCGGCCTCGCGCCGGCAGTTGACCGACAGCCGCGTGGCCCACGCACTCTGGTTCGGCAGCTGCAGCGCGTCCAGCCACTCGCGCGCGTCGCACCAGCCGAAATCCAGGCCCTGCGCGCGCAGGTACGCGGCGCCGAGCGTCGAGGACAGCAGTTCGCCCTGCCCCAGCACCTCGGCCTGCCAGTCGAGCGTGCGCGTGGCCGCGCGCGGATCCCTGTGCAATGCGCGCAACGCGTCCAGGCGCGTGCCGAGCACCGCATCGACATCAAGTTCGAGTTCCTGCGCGAACGCGCGGTGACGGTCGATCAGCGCATCGACGCGCGCGGCGCCGTCGTCGGCGCCGTCGGCGATCGCGGTCAGTTCGTTGGTCACCCCCGACAACGCCGACACCACCACCAGCACCCGCGCGTCGCGCCCACCGTCGGCATGCGCCTGCGCCCGGCGTTTCGCCAGCCGGCCGATGGTGTCCCAGCGGTGGCGACGCGACACCGAGGTGCCGCCGAACTTGAGCACGATCCAGCGATCGGAGGAAGAAGAGGACATCGGACGTGGGGTCTCGAGCGGTGGGGAAAGCGCGGCCCGCATCGCCGCGTGGCGGATGGTGGGCCAATCGCCCGATTCTAAAGCAAGCCCCCGCCGCGACGCTGCGGCGGAAACTGCCGGCCGGGCCGCGTCACGCGGGTCTCGACCCGTCAGGACGGTCGACATGCGGGCAGGGCGACACCCGCCGTGCGCCTGGCCGTGCCCCGGACGCCCCATGAATCCGGTTGCAGCGCACGCCGGCCATGGACAGGAGCGGGCCATGGTCCCGGCCGGCTTGCTAAGCTGTCGCGCCCCGCGTCGCCCCTGCCCATGACCTCACGCCGTTTCGTCCAGCTGGACGTGTTCGCCGACCGGCCCGGCGCCGGCAATCCGCTGGCCGTCGTGCTCGACGCCGAAGGCCTCGACGACGCCACGATGCAGGCCATCGCCCGCTGGACCCGCCTGCCGGAGACCACATTCGTGTTCGCGCCCGATGCCGGCGGCGACTACCGCATCCGCATGTTCAGCCCGCGCCGCGAGGTGCCGTTCGCCGGCCATCCCAGCGTCGGCACCGCGCAGGCGTTGCTCGCGGCAGGCCGCATCGCGCCGGATGCGGACGGACGGGTGCTGCAGGACGGCATCGCCGGCCGCCTGCCGCTGCAGGTGCGCGGCGAGGGCCAGGCGCGCAGCGTCGCCGTGCGCACGCCCAGGGCCCACGTGGTCGAGGTCGCGGCGGCGGACGATCCGCGGCTGCGCGATGCGCTGGCCGGGCTGGCGCCGGGCGCGCTGCCGCCGGCGCTGATGTACGGTGGCAGGCGCTGGTGGCTGGCGGAACTGGCCGACGAGCACGGCCTGCGCGGCGCGCAACCGGACTGGGACGCGATCGCCCGGCTCGCCGAATCGACCGACAGCATGGGCCTGTGCGCGTTCGCGCGCGCCGATGCCGGCCAGCCCTATGACCTGGTGGTGCGCGCCTGGGTCGGTGCGCCGGCGCGTTTCGAGGACGCGGCGTCGGGCGCGGCCAACGCCACCCTCGCCGCATGGCTGGCATCGCGCGACGCCCTGCCCGGCGGCAGGCGCCGCTACGTGGTCAGCCAGGGCCGCGAGGTCGGCTACGACGCGCGGCTGCAGCTGGAGATCGACGACGACGGCGAAGTCTGGTCCGGTGGCCAGGTCGCATTCGTGGTCGAGGGCACGCTCGACTGGCACGAAGGAAGCGGCAACCCGTAACGCACGGGTCCGCCTACGGCTCGCCCGGTTCGGCGGCCGGGTCGACGGGCGCATCCCCGTCCGGGCCGAGCACCTGGTCGACGTCGACAATGTCCACGCCCTGCATCTGCCCGAGCAGGCTGTCGAACCAGGGCTTGTGACTGGCGCCGACGATCGACAGCACCCGCGCGCCGGGACGCGCGGCGAACGTGGCGCGGATGTTGGCAACCATGCGCAAATTGCGGGTCTCCCAGCCGGCCACGTACATCTGTCCCCACGGCTGCGAGGCGGCCACGCGCAACGCAGAAGCGAAATCGCCGTCGGCGGTGGCCTGGCGGACATCGATGCGATTCATATAGCGGTACAGCGCCAGCATGTCGCCGGATTTCGCCAGCGCGTCCGCGCGCGCATTGATCGGTTCCAGCTGCGCTGACGCGGTCTCCCATGCGCCGTACAGCGCGGCGGCGTAGGCGTCCATCCGGTCGGCCGGGATGTCGACATTGTCGCCGGTGTGGTCGTCGGTCGCATGCACGCGCGCCAGCCCCAGGCGGGCCGCCAACCGCGCGCCGACCTGGCGGCTTTCGTTGGGCGAAGCCTCGCGGCGGCGCATCTGCGTGACCAGCGCCGCATCGAGTCCGTCGCCCGCGCGCCGCTCCGCTGCCGGCAGCTGCCACCACTGCACCAGCGCCGAGTCCGTTTCGCCGGCCGCCAGGAACAGCGACGCCAGCCGGCGACGCTGCGCCGGTGTGGGCGCTTCGGGCCAGTCGCGCAATGTCGCCTCGACCGCTGCGGCGGCGGCCGGCACATCGAGTCCGGTCGCGTCGCGTGCGGGCCCGGTGTCCGGGCAATAGCGCCCCACGGCATCGGACGGGAACCGCGCAGGGTGGCGCGCATAGAAGTCGCATTCGACGCCGGAGATCGATTCGACGGTGATCACGTCCGGCGCAAATGCGGCCAGCCGCGCGAGCAGCGGCTCCAGCGTCGCCGGGTCGAAATCGCCGTCGGCATGCTCGGCCAGGTGCGCCGAGCCCAGCACCAGCACCTGCGCGCGCGGTCCGGCCATGTCGCGGTCCAGCCCGGACAGGTCCACCTGCGCCTGCGCGGCGCCCGCGCCGCACAGCAGCAGCGCGCACAACATCGATCGAATACGCATGCCGGGTCTCCGGATTGCCGAGGTCCCCGGACCCTAACCGCACGCCGTCGCCGGCACCTGTGCCGCCGGTCCCCCAACCATCGGCACGGTCGACCGATGCGCATCGCTGCGGGCCAGGCGCATCACCACTCGAACGATGGGGGGCGATCAACCACGCCAAGCTGCGTACCGATCATGACCGGACGTCACGCTGAGGGGGGTTCAACAGACTCCAGACTCCGCATTGCGCCGGGATCGAACCATGAACGCCCGCACCTGCAGCAGCCATGCTCGGCATCCTGGCCAGGGCGTCCTCACCGAGCGTCGATGACAGACTGAGCGTCGTGCGCGCTACCCTGCTGCACTGCGTCCGAAATCCGTGTCGAAGATAACGATGCCCGCATCGTCGATGCGATCGAAGTCTCGCTTCTCGTCATCCAGCAAACTGCATCGCCTGTTCATAAATTAAAGCTCTCATGCAGCGCACTCTCGCGTGTTATCAGGAAGTTCAGGGGACGTTGATTCCACTATTCCATGGAGAATTAAGGATGAAGTTCTATAATCTTGTGGTTGCTGCATTGTGCGTCGGAATCGCTTTACCAGCATTTGCATCACAGGGAGGCCGTTCCGCAAGTTCAGTTTGTACATCGCAGTCTAGGCATTACGAAATCGCCCGCGGCGAGCCCGGCTTTCAAGAGGCGGCCGACGGATTGAATGCATTCGTTGTGTCGCCCGAAGCTAGCTACGACAAGGTGCAGCTGCCGCAGACCTCTCGACGTTTCGTGAACGACGCGACAGAGGTTCTGAGAATCGAAATCGACGCGTTGTCATGCACCGATGGGTCAACGAGACCGGACGCCGGAGCCCTCTCTATTGGCGGTTGCGACTTCGTAGGCTGCGTCGGTAGCGTTCCCAATGAGTTTACCAACCTCCCAAATGGGTCTTCGGTCAAGTTGGAGTCTTGCGGCGGAGGCACGAGAACGTCAGGCACGTTCGTGCGGGGGTCCAACGGCCTTTGGGTTATGACCAGCTACTCTCAAGAACGGGTGACGAACTGCTCACCTATATCCTGAAGACCTAAGGCAAAGCCAAAGCCGGGCTCCTAACCCGCGCTGCCCCAAGCAGCCACAGGCCCTGCGCCCCATGCCTGACAGCCACGGTCCGGAAGCGACCAGCCTGGTATTCGAGGTTACGCACCTGCTCTGCCTTCCGAGCGGCATGCGCGTAACCACCGTGGCCGCACTCGGCCTCAGTCCGCCGGCGCCTCGTACACGCGCTGGCCGTCGACCCATGTCGACAGCAGCCGCAGCCCGTCCAGCTGCGCGACCGGCACCGTCAGCGGGTCATCGGCCAGCAGCACGAAGTCCGCGCGCAGACCCGGCGCCAGGCGCCCGACCTCGCCTTCCGCGAAACCGGCATATGCGGCATCGGCGGTGAAGCCGCGCAACGCCTCGTCGACGGTGAGCTTCTGGTCGGCCAGCCAGCCGCCGGGCGGCTGGCCGTCGCGGTCCTGGCGGGTCACCGCCGCGTAAAGGCCCAGCCGCGGATCCACCGCCTCGACCGGAAAATCGGACCCCAGCGCCATGCGCGCGCCACTGCCGAGGAACCGGCGCCAGGCGTAGGCACCGGCCAGCCGCGCCTCGCCGACACGCGCGCCGGCCCACGGCATGTCGGACGTCGCATGGGTGGGCTGCATCGACGCGATCACGCCCAGCCCGGCGAAACGCGGGATGTCCTCGGACGCGACGATCTGCGCATGCTCCACCCGCCAGCGCAGCGTCTCGCCGCCGGCATCGTCATTGCCGTCGATGCCGGCGAGCACGTCGGCATAGGTGTCGAGCACCAGCCGGTTGCCATGGTCGCCGATCGCGTGGGTCGCCACCTGCACGCCGCAGCGCGCGGCTTTCTCGACCGCGGCACGGAATGCGGCGGGCTCGGTCACCAGCAGGCCGGTGTTGCCGTGTTCGTCGGCGTAGTCCTCCAGCATCGCCGCGCCGCGGCTGCCCAGCGCGCCATCGATGTAGAGCTTGACCCCGCGCATCCGCAGGCGGCCGCCGGCGTGCGAATAGAGGCCATCGGTGCACAGATCCTGCAGCGCAGCGTCGTCGCCGTCGGCATACGCCGTCACCCGCAACGGCAGGCGACCGGCATCGGCGAACTCGCGGTACAGCGCCAGCTCGTCGCGCGAGACGCCCATGTCGTGCACGCCGGTCAGGCCGTTGCCGACGGCGGCATCGAGCGCGCGCGCGAAGGCCTGGCGGTCGTCGTCGGGCGTGGGCGCGGGCACGGCGCGGTCGACCAGGCGCATGGCCTCGTCGACGAACACGCCCGAAGGCGCACCGGCCGCGTCGCGCACGATGCGCCCGCCCTGGGGCTGCGCGTCGCCATGCAGGCTTGCGCCGGCCGCCTCCGCCGCGCGCAGCGCGGCGCTGTTGGCCCAGCCGGCATGGCCGTCGACGCGGTACAGCCACACCGGGCGCCCGGGGAACGCGGCATCGAGATCGGCCGCGGTCGGAAACGCGGCCTCGGGCCACAGGTTCTGGTCCCAGCCACCGCCCAGCAGCCAGGCATCCGGCGCGAGGTCTGCGGCGTAGGCGCGCAGGCGCTCGACGATCTCCTGCTTGCTGCGCGCGCCGGCCAGGTCGACGCGCATCAGCGCAAACCCCAGGCCCATGAGGTGGGCGTGGGCATCGATCAGGCCCGGCACGACCACCGCGTTGCCGGCGTCGACGACCGCCGCCTGCGGCCAGCGCGCGCGCAGCGTGGCGGCATCGCCGACATCGACCAGCACACCGTCACCGTCCCAGACCAGCGCATCGGCCTGCGGCCGCCCCGGGTCCATGGTATGGACGCGTTGCGCCTGCAGCAGCTGCAACTGCGCAGCCGACGCCGCCGGCGCGGCCAGCACGCATGCCGACAGGCAGATCCCGGACACGAACGTCCACAGTCCACGCATACCGCCTCCGCATCGTCTGGGCATGGCCACGGACTATGGACGCGCCCGGCGCGGCGGGCAAATCGCGGCGGGCAGGCGTCCTGCCGGTCGTCGCATCGCCGCCGGCCGCGCCTGCGCATCCGGTCGCCGAGCGCGCGGGACGACGCGGGCGGGCGCCGTTGTGCCCGCCGCTGAAGGCATGACCAGCCGGGGACGATCCGCATCGTTTCGCCTGCGCCACACGCAAGCGCCGCCGGGAGGTCCATCATTGCGGCGGGCCGCCGCGCGCCTGCGCCGCGACCGCCATCCCGACCCCCCATGGAGCCTGCACATGCCTGTTCCCGCCTTCGGCCTCGGCACCTACCGCCTCAAGGGCCAGACCGTCATCGACTCGGTGCGCACCGCGCTGGACCTCGGCTACCGCGCGATCGATACCGCGCAGATCTACGACAACGAGGCCGACGTCGGCCAGGCAATCGAGGAATCCGGCGTTGCCCGTGACGCGCTGTACCTGACCACCAAGATCTGGATCGACAACCTGTCGAAGGACAGGCTGATCCCCAGCCTGCGCGAGAGCCTGCGAAAACTGCGCACCGACCACGTGGACCTGACCCTGATCCATTGGCCCTCGCCGGGTGGCGCAGTGCCGCTGGCCGAGTCGCTGGAGGCCCTGCTCGAAGCGCGGGCGCAGGGCCTGACCGGCGAGATCGGCGTATCGAACTTCACGATCGCGCTGCTGGAAGAAGCCATCGCCATCGCCGGCGCAGACAGCATCGCCACCAACCAGGTGGAGATCAGTCCCTACCTGCAGAACCGCAGGCTGGCCGCCTTCGCCCGCGAACAGGGCATCCACCTGACCTCGTACATGACCCTGGCCTACGGCGAGGTGGTGCACGACCCGGTGCTGCAGGAGATCGCCGGCAGGCACGACGCGACTGCGGTGCAGGTGGCGCTGGCCTGGGCCCTGCAGCAGGGGTTCTCGGTGATCCCCTCGTCGACCAAGCGGGCAAACCTCGAAAGCAACCTCGCCGCGACCCGCCTGCGCCTGGGCGCGGACGACCTCGCCGCCATCGCCGCGCTGGACCGCAACGCCAGACTGGCGAGCCCCGACGGCATCGCCCCGCAGTGGGACTGAGCGGCTGAAAACAGGTTCTTCTCCGATGACAGGGGAAGACGGCTGCCCGGGCCCTGCGCAGGTCGGCATCGCGCAGCCGACCTGCGCGGCGTTTCGGGTTCACGGGGAGTCGTGGACTCCGCCGATCCGGCCCGGCGGCAAGCCCCCGGTGTCGGGGGCTTGCCCGGCCCGCGGCCGAAGCCGCCCGTCAGCCCTGCAGCTCGGCCTCGAGCGTGATCGGCACCGCCGACAGCGCCTTCGATACCGGGCAGTTCTCCTTCGCGTCCTCGGCGATCTCGCGGAACTTCACCGCATCGATGCCGGGCACCTTGGCGAGGGTCTTGAGCCGGATCGCGCTGAGCGTCGGGCCGCCATCGGTCGACAGGTCCACGTCGGCACGGGTGTCGATGGTGTCCGGCGGAAAGCCCGCCTCGCTGAGCTTGGCCGACAGCGCCATCGAGAAGCAGCCGGCATGCGCGGCGGCGATCAGTTCCTCGGGGTTGGTGCCCTTCTCGTCGCCGAAGCGGGTGTTGAAGGCGTAGCGGGTGTCGTCGAGCAGGCCGCTCTGCGGTGTCGACAGCGTGCCCTTGCCGGACTTGAGGTCGCCGGCCCAGTGCGCGGTCGCGTGACGGGAAATACCCATGTCTGTTCTCCTGATCGGGGGATGACGGGCGAGCATACGCCGTCCTCCGTTACGCCCGTGTCCGGGCAACGGCACGGGCGCCATGCGACGATCGGCGTGCCTTCCTCCCGGCGCCGCCGATGTCCGCGTTGTCCCCGCAAACCGCCGCGCTGCTTGCCGACCTGCTGCTGGCCCTGCACGCCGGCATCGCCGCGTTCGTCGTGCTGATGACGCTTGCCGTCGTCGCCGGTGGCCCGCTCGGCTGGCGCTGGGTGCGGCGCCGGACGCCGCGCCTCGTGCATTTGGCGCTGGTGGCGGTGATCGCGCTGCAGGCCTGGCTCGGCCGCCTGTGTCCGCTGACAATCTGGGAGCAGCAGCTCAGAAACATCGCCGGGCAGGCCACCTACGGCGAATCCTTCATCCAGCACTGGCTGTCGCGGATGCTGTTTTTCGAGGCGCCCTGGTGGCTGTTCGTGGCCGCCTACTCGCTGCTGGCACTGCTGGTCGTCCTCGGATGGTGGCGGTGGCCGCCACGCCCCGGACCCGACGTTGCGGACGCCACGCCCGCCGACAGGCGCTGACAAGCGATAAATCCGCTGTTTTTTTGCGATTTCCTATTGGCGGGGGTGTCGCGATGCCCTACATTTCGCTTGCCGGCTCGCTCGGCCAGGACCATCACTCCAAAATTCTCTGAGGGAACTAGACACCCATGGCAACGAAGAAGGCCACCACCAAGAAAGTCGCGACCAAGAAAGCGGCACCGAAGAAGGCCGCTGCGAAGCCGGCAGCGCCGAAGCCGATCAAGGAAGCCCTGAGCAAGTCGGGTCTGGTCGCGCACATCTCCGAAGGCACCGGCGTCATCGCCAAGGACGTCCGCGCCGTGCTCACCGCGCTCGAACATGCCGTGCACGGCTCGATCAGCAAGAAGGGCGCCGGTTCGTTCACCCTGCCGGGCCTGCTGAAGATCACCTCGGTCAGCGTGCCGGCCAAGCCGAAGCGCAAAGGCATCAACCCCTTCACCAAGGAAGAGCAGTGGTTCGCCGCCAAGCCGGCTTCGGTCAAGGTCAAGGTGCGCCCGCTGAAGAAGCTCAAGGACGCCGCGTCCTGAGACGCGCGCCCTGACGCAGTTGCTTCGATCGGGACGGCCTTGGCCGTCCCGATTTCGTTTCGGCTCCCCGACGAGCTTCCCTTCCCGTTCGGTGCAGGCCGTTTCCGCTGGCGGCCTCCGCCCGGCAATGCAGCCAACGCTGCGACGCTCCCGTCCGCAACGCCCGGCATTTATCCGCAGTCCACCGGCCGCCGTGCATCCTCGCCGGCGGCACGATCGCGCGATGGCGTCGGTTCCCCTGCCGCACACTCCCCCACCAACGGACAAGACCGATGAGCTTCAAGGGTTTCCTCGACCACCTTCTGACCTCGCAATCGGGCGGCAAGCCCGGCGGCAGCCTGCTCAACGCGGATTTCGGCAAGGGCGCGATCAGCGGCGGCGCGCTCGGCCTGCTGCTGGGCAGGAACAAGTCGACCCGCAAACTGGCCACCTACGGCGGCCTCGCCGCGATCGGCGTGATGGCCTACAAGGCCTATGGCGACTACCAGAAACAGCAGGCCGGCGCCGCCGCACCCGCCCCGCAGACCGTCGACCGGCTGCCTGCGCCACAGGCCGACCTGCACAGCCAGGCGATCCTCAAGGCGCTGGTCGCCGCGGCCAAGGCCGACGGCCACATGGATGCCCGCGAGCGCGCGGTCATCGAGGGCGAGTTCGCGCGTATCGATGCAGGTACCGACGTGCAGCGCTGGCTGCAGGCCGAGCTGGAAAAACCGCTGGATCCGGCAGAAGTCGCATCGGCGGCATCGTCGCCGGAGATCGCCTCGGAGATGTACCTGGCCAGCGTGCTGGTCGCCGACGAGCAGAACTTCATGGAACGCGCGTATCTCGACGAACTGGCGCGGCAGCTGAAGCTCGACGACGCGCTGCGGCAGCGGCTGGAGCAGGAAGTGCAGGCCGCGCGCTGATCCGCGCTTGCGCTTGCGCAAAAACGCCCCGCATCGGGTGGCCGCGATGCATTCCCTGCACGTGGCCTCACGGCCATCGACGCTAACCTGCGCCGATGTCGTCACCGCCCCACACCCCTGCCCGTACGCGCCGCGACTACGCGCCGCAGCTGCGGCGCATCCTGCGCGTTGTCTGCGTGGCCGCGGTGCTGGCCGCCGCCGGACACTGGGCCTGGCACCAGCCGTTCATGGCCAAGCCGCGTGCGATTTCGGCGCTCGCCGCGATGCCAGCACCGGACGCGCTGGCGATGCCGGTCGACGGCGTGCACGCCCGCCAGGTTGCCGACAGCTTCGGCGCATCGCGCGGATCCGATCGGAGCCATGAAGGCGTCGACATCTTCGCGCCACGCGGCACGACCGTGCGCAGCGCCACGCCCGGGCTGGTCGTCGCGATCCGCGACAGCGGCCTCGGCGGGCGCCAGGTCTGGGTCATGGGCCCCGGCCGCCAGCGCCACTACTACGCGCACCTCGACGACTGGGCACCGCTGCTGCAGGTCGGCGATCTGGTCCAGGCCGGCGACCCCCTGGGGACGGTCGGCACGACCGGAAATGCCCGCGGCACGCCACCGCACCTGCATTATGGGGTCTATGCCAGCGACGGCGCCTTCGATCCGCTACCGCTGCTGCACGCGGGCTACCCGGCCACGGGTGACAGGCCCTAACATCCGCGCTGCGCCAGTCGCGCACCCGGGTCCACGATGCCGTCACAACGCCTGAAGACCGTCATTGTCGTGACCGCGATCGCCGTGCTGGCGCTCGGGCTGTGGCGCTGCACGCACGATTCCACGCCCGCGGCCAGCCATCCCCAGGCAGTCCACGGCGCCGCGCCCGCCACCGACGCGGCCGCAGCACCGGACGCATCCGCCGAAACCGCTGCCCGGCAGGCAAGGGCTCGCGCCGAACACGACGCCGCGCTGACCGCCGCGGTCAGCGCCCTGCATCGCTACTTCGCGGTGCTGTTCAATGCCGACCGCAGCGAGGCCGACCGCCTGTGGGTCGATGCACGGCCCGCGGCGTCGGGCGAGGCGGACCTGCGCACGCTCGACGATGTGCGGTCGCTGCGTACCGAGAACGGCACGCCGCGCGCGCTCGACACCGCATCCCCGCCGGATGCACTGGAGATCCCGGTACGCCTGCGCATCGCCGCCGGCAACGCGCCGATTCGCGAGTACATCGGGCACTACCGGTTGCGGCGCGGCCATGACGGTATCTGGCGCATCACCTCGGCGTCGATCGACGCTTCACCGCAGCGGCGATAATCTTGGCCGGTCGCGCCGGATCGACCGGTCGTGGGAGGCTGGATGGACAAACGTTTCTGGATCTGCGGGCTGACCGTCTCCATGACCGGCCTGGTGCTGGGCTTCCTGGTCCACGGCGTGGCGCTGCGCACCGACTATCTCGCCCTGGCCCACCTGTTCCGGCCGCAGCCCGACGCCACCGCCAAGGCCGGCTGGATCGTGCTGGCCTACGTATCGCTGGGCCTGGCGATGACCTGGCTGTACCGCTGGCTGCCGCAGCCGCAACGCAGCAAGCGCTGGCATGGCGCGCGCTTCGGCCTGGCGATCGCACTGGTGTCGTTCGTGCCGTGGCATCTGCTCGCGCATGCCGGCCAGCCGTTCCCGCTGTCGCTGACGCTGAAGCAGATCGTGTTCGACGTGATCTCGATGCAGTTGCTGGGCCTGCTGCTGGCATGGCTGCAGCCGCACCGCCGGGCGCTGGCCGAGGCGCCCGAGTAGGCGATGCGCAGCGGACGCAACGCCGCTAACCGCAGGTTCACCGCGCCGGCGTAATTTGCCGGAATCCGCCGCCAGGAACGACTTCCCGCCATGCGCACGCTCCGCCTGCCCGTCCTCGCCCTGACGCTGCTGTGCATCGCCGGCTGCACGTCGATCGGCGTGGTCTCGGCCTGGCTCAACGACCAGGTCGCCTTCACCGCGCCGCAGCTGCAGCGCCAGCTCGACAGCCGCTTCCCGCGCAGCTTCGACAAGTTCGGCGGCATCGTCTCGGTGACGCTCGAGCACCCGAGGCTCAGCATGCCCGCGGGCGACAACCGCCTGCGGCTGGATTTCGACATCGCCTTCGACGGCCTTGGCGGCGCCAGCCGTCCCGGTCACCTGGCGCTGCTCAGCGGACTGCGTTACGAGCCCTCGACCCGCGGCCTGCACCTGCAGGATCCGGAACTGCTGCAGTTCGACCTGCCGGGCAGCAACGCCCTGCTCCAGGGCGGTGCACGCGGCGTGGTCAACAGCCTGCTGGCCGAGTACGCGCGCAGCGAGCCGGTGTACCGGATCGACGACGACCTGCTGTCGCGACTGCCGGCAGGCCGGCACATCGGCAATGTCGAGGTCCGGGATGCGCGCGTGGTGGTGCATCTTGCGCGCTGAGGCGCCCCGCGCGGCGCACTGGCGCATCGCCGTCGCCGCGCTGGTCGTGGCATCCGGGCTGTGCGCCTGCGGCGGACGCGACCAGCCCGCGCCGACCGGAGACACTGCCGACGAGGCGCCGCTGCCACAGCCGCAGACGCCGCACGGCCCGCTGACCGCGATGCCCGCGAACCCGGGGCCCGGCGACGTGCCGCTGGGCGGTACGCCGCCGGCATCCGCCCCCGACGCGCTGTTGCCGCCGCTCGAGGACGAGCCCGAAAGCGGCCTGCTGGTGCCCGGCGCCGGCGCCCCCGACGCGGACGCGGCCACGCAACCACCCGAGCCCGGCCCGGAGGAGGCCGCGGCGGTGATCCGCACCTACTACGCGGCGATCAACGCCCTCGACTACCCCCGCGCCTACGCGTTGTGGTCCGATGGCGGCCGCAGCAGCGGCCAGACGCCGGAAGCGTTCGCCGCCGGATTCGCCGACACCGCCGCGGTGATGGTCGACATCGGCGCACCGCGCAATGCCGACGCCGCGGCCGGTTCGCGCTACATCGAGGTGCCGGTGACGCTGCGTGCCCAGCAGCGCGATGGCGGCAGCCGCCACTTCAGCGGCAGCTACGTACTGCGGCGCGCGGTGGTCGACGGTGCCAGCGACGTGCAGCGCAGCTGGCGGATCGCCTCGGCGGACCTGCGCGAAGTGCCGGCGCCCTGACGACGCCGCCTCGATGTGCTCCGGCATCCCTGCGAAGGCGGCATGGCCATCCGGCTTCGCGTAGGTCGGCCCCGTGCGGCCGACGCGCGCGGGGTCGCGGATTCGCGAAGCCCCGGCGTCGGGGCATTGCCCCGGCCTGCGATCGAGCGCCCCGGAATCGGCGAAGAACCTATTTCTTGGGCTGCAGCATCGTCCCGGTGCAGTTGGCCGATCCGCAGCGGCAACCCCAGAGCTTCTTGAGCCTGGGCGTATGCCGCTCGGCGAGGGTGATGCCGTAGTTGTAGGTCAGTTCCTCGCCCTCGGCGATGTCGCGGATCGCCTCGATGAACACCTTGTCCTTGTGCCGCCGGTCCTTGGGGTCCTCCTGGACGACGGCCTCGCAGTTCGGCTCGCAGCTGTGGTTGATCCAGCGCGCGACGTTGCCATCGACATTGGCATCGATGACGTAGTCGTCGTTGAGGGTGAACAGGAAAGTGTGCCCGTCCTCCTCGAGATCGCCGTATTCGTTGTCCACATCGGCGTGGCTGCGCAGGAAACCCTTGTAGCGGATGATCCGCTCGCCCTTGGCGATCGCCTCGGTGGCGAACACGCCATTGCCGTGGATGCTCGACAGGCGGGCTTCGATCTTCTTCGGCTTCTTCTTGTGTTTCCTGGGCATCGCACGCTCGTTCTGGACTGGTCGCCGCATTGTGTCCAACATCCACGCCCGCCGCCAGCGATGCACGTGCAGCGCGTGACCGTGCGCCGTCCGGCTGAACCCCAAGTCGCACACACGTTGAGTCGCACGGACCAAAAGCGTACAATTTTGGTCCGTTTTGACCGGCTCTCCGCATGCTCCGGGTCACCAAGCTCACCGATTACGCCACCGTGGTCATGACCGTGCTCGCCGCGCGGCCGGATACGGTGATGAGCGCGACCGAGCTGGCCGATCAGGCCGGGCTGGAAGCGCCGACCGTTAGCAAGCTGCTCAAGCCGCTGGCGCAGGCGGGCTTGGTCGAGGGCTTCCGCGGCGCCAACGGCGGCTACCGGCTGGCGCGCCCGGCCGATGCGATCAGCCTGGTCGAGATCGTCGAGGCGATGGAAGGCCCGCTGGCGATGACCGAGTGCAGCCTGCACGACGGCCACTGCGGCATATCCGCGCAGTGCGGCGTGCGCACCAACTGGCGCCGGATCAACGACGTCGTCGCCGACGCGCTGCGTGGCGTGAGCCTGTCGCAGATGCTCGGCGATGCCGCCCATCCCGCCCCCTCCTCCCCCGGCGATGCGAAGCGTATCCACGCCCGCCTCGCCTCCGCATAGACAGTAGGCAGCCCCCATGGCCACCGACATCGCAGAACCCATCGCGACCGCACCGCGCCCCAACGAGGCGATCCACGAACAGCTCGGCCGTCGCTACGACGCCGGCTTCGTCACCGACATCGAGTCCGACAGCTTCCCGCCCGGCCTCGACGAAAATGTCGTCCGCGCGCTGTCGGCGAAGAAGCAAGAGCCCGAGTGGATGACCGAGTGGCGCGTGGCCGCCTATCGCCACTGGCTGACGATGCCGGTGCCGCACTGGGCCAAGCTCGACATCGCCCCGATCGACCTGCAGTCGGTCAGCTACTACTCCGCGCCGAAGGCCAAGTACGCCTCGCTCGACGAGGTGCCGCAGGAGCTGCTGGACACCTACGAGAAGCTCGGCGTGCCGCTGCACGAACGCGCCAGGCTGGCCGGCGTCGCGGTCGACGCGGTGTTCGACTCGGTCTCGGTCGGCACCACGTTCCGCAAGGAACTGGCCGAGAAGGGCATCGTGTTCTGCTCGATGTCCGAGGCGATCAAGGACCATCCCGAGCTGGTGAAGCAGTACCTCGGCAGCGTGGTGCCGGTCGGCGACAACTACTTCGCCGCGCTCAACTCCGCGGTGTTCTCCGACGGCAGCTTCGTGTTCATCCCCAGGGGCGTGCGCTGCCCGATGGAGCTGAGCACCTACTTCCGCATCAACGCCGGACACACCGGCCAGTTCGAGCGCACCCTGATCGTCTGCGAGGACAAGGCCTACGTCAGCTATCTCGAAGGCTGCACCGCGCCGATGCGCGACGAGAACCAGCTGCACGCGGCGGTGGTCGAGCTGGTCGCGCTGGAAGACGCCGAGATCAAGTACTCCACGGTGCAGAACTGGTACCCGGGCGACGAGGAAGGCCGCGGCGGCATCTACAACTTCGTCACCAAGCGCGCCGAATGCCGCGGCGACCGCAGCAAGGTCACCTGGACCCAGGTCGAGACCGGCTCGGCGATCACCTGGAAGTACCCCTCGTGCGTGCTGCTGGGCGACGATTCCAGCGGCGAGTTCCACTCGGTCGCGCTGACCCACCACCGCCAGCAGGCCGACACCGGCACCAAGATGATCCACGTCGGCAAGCGCACCAAGAGCAAGATCGTCAGCAAGGGCATCAGTGCCGGACGCGGGCAGAACACCTACCGCGGCCTGGTCAAGGTCGGCGCCGGGGCCGATGGCGCGCGCAACTACACCCAGTGCGACTCGCTGCTGATCGGCAAGCAGTGCGGCGCCCACACCTTCCCCTATATCGAGGTGAAGAACCCGGGCGCGACCGTCGAGCACGAGGCGACCACCTCCAAGATCAGCGACGACCAGCTGTTCTACTGCCGCGCCCGCGGCATCAGCGAGGAGGACGCGGTCAGCCTGATCGTCGACGGCTTCTGCAAGCAGGTCTTCCGCGAGCTGCCGATGGAGTTCGCGGTCGAGGCCAAGAAGCTGCTGGACGTGTCGCTGGAAGGCTCGGTCGGATGAAACCCCTGCTGCTTTCCCTGTGCCTGGTGGCCGCGATGCCGGCCATGGCAGCGCCTGTCTGCAATCCCGATGGCTCGCAACTGGAATTGAACCAATGCGCCGCGGAAGAGCTGGCTGAAGCCGACGCCGAACTCAACACGGTCTACCGGCAAGTCGTCGCCTCGCGCAACGGCGATCCTGTTGCATTGGATCGCTTACGGGCCGCACAGCGGCTGTGGATCCAGCTTCGTGATGCCGATCTGGCTGCGCAGTTCCCGCTCGCAGAGGGACAGGATCCGCGGCTTGCGTACGGCTCGATCTATCCCCTCGAGTTCGCGGCCGAAAAAGCCGAACTCACACGACAGCGCAGCGCCTATCTGCGCCGGCAATTCCTCGGGCAAGGCGACACCGGCCGATAGGCCGCGCCCGCCCCTTCTTCCGGATACTTGAACCCAACATCATGCTGAAGATCGAAGACCTCCACGCCGCCATCAACGGCCGCGAAATCCTCAAGGGCCTGTCGCTGGATGTGAAGCCCGGCGAAGTGCACGCGATCATGGGCCCCAACGGCGCCGGCAAGTCGACGCTGGGCAACATCCTGTCCGGGCGCGACGGCTATGAGGTCACCGCCGGCACGGTGACGTTCGAGGGCAAGGACCTGCTCGAGCTCGAACCCGAGGAGCGCGCCGCCGCCGGGGTGTTCCTGGCCTTCCAGTACCCGGTGGAGATTCCCGGGGTCAACAACACCTACTTCCTGCGCAGCGCGCTCAATGCGCAGCGCAAGGCGCGCGGCGAGGCGGAACTCGACTCGATGCAGTTCCTCAAGCTGGTGCGCGAGAAGCTCGGCACCCTGCATCTCGACGACCGCCTGCTGCACCGCGGCGTCAACGAGGGCTTCTCGGGCGGCGAGAAGAAGCGCAACGAGATCTTCCAGATGGCGGTGCTGGAGCCGAAGCTGGCGATCCTCGACGAGACCGACTCCGGCCTCGACATCGATGCGCTGAAGAACGTCGCCGAGGGCGTCAACGCCTTGCGCTCGCCCGACCGCGCATTCCTCGTCATCACCCACTACCAGCGCCTGCTCGACTACATCCGGCCGGACGTGGTGCACGTGCTGGCCGACGGCCGCATCGTGCAGAGCGGCGGCCCGGAACTGGCGCTGCAGCTGGAAGAAAAGGGCTACGCCTGGATCAAGGACCGCGTCGCGCCCGAGGCCGCTGCCCCCGTTCAAGCCGGGGGCGGGCTCTGATGAGTGCGCTGCTCGAATCGCTGGCCGCCGGGTTCGACGGCGACGCCGCACGCCGCGCCGCGCTCGACGCCGCGCTGCAGGGCGGCCTGCCCGGCCCGCGCAGCGAAGCCTGGAAGTACACATCGCTGCGCGCGCTCGAGCGGCGTACGTTCGCGCCGGCCGAAGCCGACGCACGGGTCGATGCCGCGTTGCTCGCCGGCATCCCGGCGCCGCGCGTGGTGTTCGTCAACGGCCGCGTCGACGCCGCGCTGACCGACCTCGCCGACCTGCCGGGCGGCGTCCACGTGCGCCTGCGCGACGGCGACGAGTGCGACGTCCGCGTCGAAACCGGCGCGCGCGCCGGCGACGCGGTGTTCCGCAACCTCAATGCGGCGCTCGCCAACGCCGGTGTCGTGGTCCACGCCTCGGCGGCGGCGGCCACCGACGCGGCGTTGCACCTGGTGTTCGTCGGCGCGCCGGCGGCGACCGATCTCGCCTGGCACCTGCGCCACGACGTGCTGGTCGATGCCGGCGCGTCGCTGTCGCTGGTCGAGCACCACATCGACAGCGGCGCGCACCGCCACCTCGACACCGGCACCACGACGCTGCGCATCGCCGAAGGCGCGCGCATGCGGCACCTGCGCCTGCAGCACAGGACCGCCGGCGCGACCACGTTCCTGCAGACCGACGGCGAACTGCGCGCCGATGCCGACTACACCCGGGTCGATGTCGAACTCGGCGGCGGCCTCACCCGGCATGAACTGGACGTCCGGCTGGTCGGCGACCGCGCCCGGCTGACCGCCAACGGCGTGCTGCTGGCCGGTGGCCGCGCGCACGTCGAGACCCGCCTCGGCATCCGCCACGTCGCCCGCGACACCGCCTGCCAGCTGATGTGGCGCGGCATCGGCGAGCGTCGCGGCCGGGTCGTGTTCCATGGCGGCATCACCATCGATGCCGGTGCCGACGGCACCGATGCGCGGCTGTCGAACAAGAACCTGCTGCTGTCGGACACCGCCGAGATCGACACCCAGCCGGTGCTGGTGATCCATGCCGACGAGGTCCAGGCCGCGCACGGCGCCACCGTCGGCCAGATCGATGCCAACGCGCTGTTCTACCTGCGTTCGCGCGGCCTGCCGGCGGCGGAGGCGCGGCACCTGCTGACCGCCGCCTTCGTGCGCGAACCGCTGGCGCCGATCGAGGACGACGCGCTTCGCGGGCAGGTGCAGGCGCATCTCGACCGCGCCCTGGCCGGCGGCGACGCGCCATGAGCAGGCCGGACGTCCCTCCGCCGCCGGTCGAGCCGCCATTCCAGCCTCCGTTCGACGGCCCGAGCATGCCGCGCACGCACAACGGCCAGGTCGACTGGGCAGCGGTGCGCGCCGACTTCCCGCTGCTGCTGCGCGAGGTCCACGGCAAGCCGCTGGTCTACTTCGACAACGCCAACACCGGGCAGAAGCCGGTATCGGTGATCGAGGCGATCGACGGCTTCTACCGCCGCCAGAACGCCAACGTCAGCCGCGCCGTGCACCAGCTCGGCACCGAGGCGACCGACGCCTACGAAGGCACGCGCCGCAGGCTTGCGGCGTTCGTCAACGTGCGTCCCGACGAGCTGGTGCTGTGCAGCGGCACCACGTTCGCGATCAACCTGGTCGCGTACTCGTGGGCGCTGCCGCGGCTCGGGCCCGGCGACACGATCCTGGTCTCGCGCATGGAACACCATGCCAACATCGTGCCGTGGCAACTGGTCGCCGAGCGCAGCGGCGCGAAGATCCGGGTCGCCGAGATCACGCCCGAGGGCACGCTCGACCTCGACGCGCTGACCCGGGCGATGACGCCCGACGTCAAGCTGCTGGCGCTCACCCACGTCTCCAACGTGCTCGGCACCGTCAATCCGGTGCGCGCGGTCTGCCGCGAGGCGCGCAGGCGCGGCATCGTCACGGTCATCGACGGCTCCCAGGCGCTGCCGCACCGCAAGGTCGACATCGCCGCGATCGGCTGCGACTTCTACGCCTTCACCGGCCACAAGATGTGCGGTCCGACCGGCACCGGCGCGCTGTGGGCGCGCCGCGAGCACCTGCAGGCGATGCCGCCGTTCCTCGGCGGCGGCGAGATGATCAAGGAAGTCAGTTTCGACGGCACCGTGTTCAACGATCCGCCGCACCGGTTCGAGGCCGGCACCCCGAACATCGCCGGCTTCGTCGGTCTGGGCGCGGCGGTCGACTATCTCGACCGGCTCGGCATGGATCACATCGAGGCGCGCGAGGCCGAACTGCTGGCGCACCTGACCGAAGCGCTGACGCGGATCGACGGCCTGCGCATCTTCGGCACCGCGCCGGAAAAGGCGGCGGTGGTGTCGTTCCTGGTCGAAGGCGCGCACGCGCACGACCTCGCCACACTGCTGGACCTGGAAGGCGTCGCGATCCGCTCCGGCCAGCACTGCGCGCACCCGCTGCTGCAGTTCTACGGCGTCGCCGCGACCTGCCGCGCCTCGCCCGCGTTCTACAACACGCACGAGGAGATCGACGCCTTCGTCGCCGCGCTGCGCAAGGTGCGCAAGCTGCTCGGGTGAACACCCCGCCCGCTGCACGACCGCCGCTGTCTGCGGCGCGGCGGCGGCGATAGCATAGGCGGATGCCGAATCCCGCCCCCGAGCCCGCAACCCCCAGGCCCGCCGCCCACGACGCCGCGCCGCCCTTCGCACCGCGCTTCCGCGCCGCCACCGCCGACGACGTCCCGGCGCTGGTCGCGCTGGTCACGTCGGCCTACCGCGGCGAGTCCAGCCGCGCCGGCTGGACCACCGAGGCCGACCTGCTCGACGGCCAGCGCATCGATCCGGACGTGCTGCTGGCCGACATCGCCCGCGCGGACAGCCGGGTCGTCGTCGTCGACGGCGACGACGGGCGACCGCTGGCCTGCGCGCACGTGGCGATCGAGGACGGCTGCGGCTACTTCGGCATGTTCGCGGTCTCCCCGCGGCTGCAGGGCCGCGGCACCGGTGCCGCGCTGCTGGCCGAATGCGAACGCATCGCCCGCGACGAATGGCGACTGCCGTCGATGCGCATGACCGTCATCGACGTGCGCGCTGCGCTGATCGCCTGGTACCAGCGCCGCGGCTACCGCCGCACCGGCATCCACATGCCGTTCCCCTACGGCGACGCGCGATTCGGCATCCCCAGGCGCGACGACCTGCGCTTCGAGCGGCTGGAAAAGCCACTGGGAGCCAGCCTGTGAGCGAGACCTGGACCTTCGTCTGCGCCACGGCCGAGCTGCTGCCCGGCGAGATGCGCACGGCCTTCGACGAGGTCACCGGCGCGTCGATCCTCGTCTTCAACTACGGCGGCGACCTGTACGCGCTCGAGGACCAGTGCAGTCACGAGGATTTTCCGCTGTCGAGCGGCGAATTCGATGCCGCCGGCGGCACCATCGAGTGCGTGCTGCATGGCGCCAGGTTCGACGTCCGCGACGGACGCGCCCTGTGCGCGCCGGCCTACGAGCCGGTGGCGAAGTTCCCGACCAGGGTCGAGCACGGCGGCGTGTGGACCCGCGACGACCGCGACTGAGCCCGCCGACACCGCACCGCCGCCAACGTCAATCGTTAACCTTTGCTGACGATAATCATTCTCAGTTAGAATCCCGTGAATGGGGTATCGACCCGTTCACGGAAGCAGCGCGTGACCGATGACAGCCAACGCCCGGGATCGCCCGATGACGGCCTTGCGATGGCCGCGTCCGGCATGTGCCGTCGGCTGCGCGATGCGGCGGGGCTCGCCCTGCTGCTGTGTGCCTTTCTTCTGGCCACCTTGACCGGACCCGCACGGGCCATGCCCGGAGCCGCCGGGGCGACGCCGGTCGCGGAAGGCACCTGCGGGCTGTGCGAAGGCGCGGAAATCCCCCCGGCAGTGGCGCGACGCCCCGCCGCACACGCCACCGGACCTGCCCGCACCGCACGCGTCGCAGAGCCAGTCCGCGCATGCGCCGATCGCGTCGCCACTGCCGGACCCGCCCTGTCTCCGTTGCACGGGCCGCCGCGCACCGCACCGGACCCGGATGCGCCGCCACGCCAGCACCGAAGCCGCGCGCCGCCGGCCTGACCAGGCCCCGGCGTCCACACGCCGCCCCCTTTGCAGGATGCCGCTGGTCCTCCGGACCGGCGTCCATGCTGCACAGCCCCCACACCCACCACTCCCTGCGCCGGCCAGCCATCGCCACGTCGCGTCGTGACCACACTTCACACGAGACTTCCATGCACACTCCGATGCCATTCCGCCGCTCCCTGCTCGCCGTCGCCCTGCTGGGCGCACTGTCGACGCCGGTGCTGGCCGAAACCCTGACCGCCACCGCCCCCCAGACCACCGACTTCGACACCGTCGTGGTGACCGCGGCGGGCTTCGAACAGAAGCTCACCGACGCTCCCGCGAGCATCAGCGTGATCACCCGGGAAGACCTGGCCAAGCGCCCCTACATGACCCTGCTCGACGCCGTACGCGACCTCGAAGGCATCGACGTCGGCGAGACCCGCGACAAGACCGGCCAGGGCACCATCTCGATCCGCGGCATGGGCTCGGACTACACCCTGATCCTGGTCAACGGCCGGCGCCAGAACAACCACGGCGACATCTACCCCAACAGCTTCGGCGGCAACCAGTTCAACCACATCCCGCCGCTGGACGCGATCGAGCGCATCGAGGTGATCCGCGGGCCGATGTCCACGCTGTACGGGGCCGACGCGATGGGCGGCGTGATCAACATCATCACCAAGCGCAACCTCGACACCTGGAGCGGTTCGGCCTCGATCGCCCGCACTTTCGAGACCGACGACCAGTTCGGCGACGATTCCACGGTCGACTTCTTCGTCACCGGTCCGCTGGTGCCCGGCAAGCTCAACCTCAGCGCGCGCGGCAGCTGGTACCGGCGCGACGCGTCCAACCCGGTCTACGATTCGGTCACCGACCCGGCGGGCGAGATCCACAACCGCTCGCTCGGCTTCGGCGGCGGCGGCAAGACCGTGGACAACACCAACAAGGCCGCCGGCGTCAGCCTGGAATGGCTGCTGGGCGAAAACCAGACCGTGACCCTGGACTACGATATCTCGCGCCAGGAATACGACAACGAAACCAAGATCAACGACGCCGGCGTCGAGGAGTACCCGGTCGGCACCGTCGACGACTACGGCGCGATGCTGCGCATCGGCAACAACGGCCGCATCGAACCGCGCGCCGGCTATCGCCCCACCCAGGAGTTCACCCGCGACAACTGGGCGATCTCCCACCAGGGACGTTGGGACTTCGGCAACAGCTTCGTGTCGCTGGCCTATGTCGAAACCAACAACGACGGACGCACCCTGCCCTACACGGTGGCCGAGCGCCAGAGCATGCAACTGCTGTGGAACTCGTTCTGCGCCAACCTTGGCGGCACCGTGGACGGAGACGGCTACTGCCCGGTGGCCGGCACCGGTTACGCCAACGTCAACGCGTGGAACAACCTGTCCGAAGCCGCAAAGCTCGCGGCGATGGAAGACAACCTGACGCCGGAGCAGTACGCGCAGCTGCTGACCTACCTGCCGCGCCCGGACCGCAGGCTGGAAAGCAACCAGTACACCCTCGACGCCAAGCTGGACATCCCGTTCCAGTGGCATGGCGACCACACGGCGGTGATCGGTACCCAGATCATCCGCGGCGAACTGATCGACGGCGTGTTCGGCATGGAAAGCGGTACGACCGGCAGCGCCCAGAAACACGACATGTACTCGCTGTTCGCCGAGGACACCTGGTACGTGATCGAGCCCCTGGCGATCACCGCCGGCCTGCGCTACGACGACCACAAGGTGTTCGGCAACCACGTCAGCCCGCGCCTGTACGGCGTGTGGACGGTGAATCCGCAGTGGACCCTGAAGGGCGGCGTCAGCACCGGCTTCAAGACCCCGAAGACAACCCAGTTGTACGACGGCATCGTCGGTTTCGGCAGCCAGGGCGTCTCGCCGATGTTCGGCAACCCGGACCTGAAGCCGGAAACCAGCACCAGCTACGAAGTGGCGGTGTACTGGCAGCATCCGGAGGGTCACAACTTCAATGCCACCGTGTTCCGCAACGAATTCGACGACAAGATCGCCTCGCAATCCTGCGGCGCAGGCCTGGCGCTCGCCTGTTCCAGCACCGGCGACTATGCCGACCTGGGCTATTCCAACAGCAGCAAGACGATCAACATCGACGAAGCGGTCACGCAGGGCGTGGAGCTGGCCGGCCGCTGGCAGGTGAGCGACCGCTTCGGCCTGCGTGCCAACTACACCTACACCGACAGCGAACAGAAGAGCGGCAACAGCGCCGGCCTGCCGCTTGGCAACAGCGCCCGGCACATGGCCAACGCCACCCTGGACTGGCAGGCCATGGACAGCTTCAACGTCTTCCTTGCCGCCGAGGCCCGCTCCAAGCGCTATCGCGGCGTCGATTCGACCACCGGCGAACACCTGTACTGGAAGGACTACCAGGTGTTGCACCTGGGCGCTTCGTACAGTGTCAACCAATGGGCCACGATCAACGCGCGCATCAACAACCTGCTGGATCGCGACTTCACCACCTACCAGTACGCGTTCATCGACAACGGCGACGGCAGCTACACGCTGTCGGCCCAGGACGACTACAACAACAAGGACAAGGCGCGCAATTTCTGGCTGAGCCTCAACGTCCGGTTCTGAACCGGATACCGGGACCGGATGCCTGCCGGGCAGTCCGGCCCAACACCTGACCGGGTAAGCCCGGATCGAACCAACGCACCGCCCGCTGCCGCACGCCACGGCAGCGGGCGGTGTGCCATCCGGACAACCATGCGCCAGTTGCCGCACGAGCCGCATGCGCATGCACTGCCCGCCACCCGGGTTCCGCTAGCATGCCGGCATGTGCCTGATCGCCATCGCCTGGAACACGCGTCCCGACCTGCCGCTGGCGCTGATCGCCAACCGCGACGAATTCCACCGGCGGCCCAGCGCTGCGGCGGATTTCGATCCCGACGCGCCCGACGTCTACGGTGGGCGCGACCTGCTGCAGCACGGCAGCTGGCTGCTGGCATCGACGCGGCGTCGCCTCGCCGCGGTCACCAACGTACGCCAGGGCCGGCAGGCCGGCGACGCCGCTGCGTCGCGCGGCTGGCTGGTCCGCGACTTCGTCCGCGGCGACCTGCCGGCGCCGGCATTCGCGTCCGCGCTGGCCGCGGATGCGCAGGCCTATGGCCGGTTCAACCTGCTGCTGTGGGACGGCGCGGCACTGTGGTTCGCCAGCAATACCCCGGCCTTCACCGCGTCTGCGGTCACCCCCGGCCTGCATGCGATGTCGAACGGCGCATTCGATGCCCGATGGCCCAAGAGCACCGCGGCGACCCGCACGCTGGATCACTGGCTGTCGACGCGCGGCAACGACATCGCCGCCGACCTGCACGACGCCACCCGCCTGGCGCCGCTGTTCGCCGGGTTGCGCGACGCCACCGTCGCACCCGACGCCGCACTGCCGGACACCGGCGTGGGACTGGAACTGGAACGCCGGCTGTCGCCCCCGTTCATCGTCGATGCGGACTACGGCACGCGCAGCAGCAGCGTCGTGCTGGCCGGCGCGGACGGCATCGCCTTCGAGGAACGGCGCTTCGGCCCGTCTGGCGTGGAAACCGGCACATCGCGGACGTGGCTGGCCACCTGACGGCCACGCTGGCGCCCGCCGGCAAGCGGCTTGCGCGCGAACCGGAGGCGCGTGGTGAGCGCGGGACTACTGCGCCGTGGTCGCCGTGCAGCGCAACGGCGCGTCGTTCTCCAGCACCTGCTCCCATCCGTTGGGCGAGCGCGCGGCCACGGTCCCGTTGATGCAACTGCGCGTCGCGCCGGATTGGCGGGCACTGATCGGCCCCGGCAGCATCGGATTGCCTTCGGCATCCAGCGCCTCGCCCTCGTCCTCGCCGCCGGCGGACGACGGCGCAGCGGTTTCCGCTCCCGCCACGGGCGCGAGATCGGCCGCATCGGGATTCGCGGCGGCTGGCGGCTCGGCCGGAAACGCCGGGGCCGGGGGGGTGGCCGGAGCCGAGGCCGGCAACGGAGCCTGTTCCACTGCCGTGGGCACTGCATCCACGGCTTCCGGAGCTTCCGGCGCCTCGGGCACGACCGCGGCCTGCCCGCTGTCGGATGTCTGGCCGAATGCGCCGACCGCCCAGTGGCGGATGCCGCCGGCGACCAGACTGCCGACGATCACCGCCAGCGTCACGGGCAGGAAGAACGCCCAGGGCGAGACGGCGGAATCACGTTCATGCATGGCGGGGTTCTCCGGTGGACGCATCGAGCGTCGCGCAGTCGGCACGTCCACCGCAAGTCCGCAGCACGCCGCAGCCGCAATGCGAGCGAGGCATCGCGGTCGGACGGACGTGCGCTGGGACAGGCGTGTCGCGGCCGGGCCGATGGCGACGGGCTGACCGCACGCAGCCACAACAGCGAAAGGTCCGGTCTTTCCGGATTTCTCCGAATGGCCGGACCTTATCTTTGCCGAAGCAATTGCATTCCGCGCGTTGCGCTTCCTGCTTCTTCTTCGACGGGTGCAGCGTCCCACATCGACCGTTATCGAGGCGTCAAGAAAAGCCTCCGTTCGTCGGGTTCCGGCGGCGCCGACGCATTCACGGCGCAGGCCATGGCCACCAGCCCGTCCCACGGGCGGCATAGCGGTCGGCGGCACGCTCGAAGCGGTTGCGCACGCTGATGCCACCGCACAGCAGGTACAGCGGAAGGAACAGCGGCCCCAGCACCATGTACTGGTAGACGTGCGCACGCTCGTGGTCGCACAGCCGGATCGGCGCATCGACGCACAGGCCGGCCCGGTGCGCATAGGTCGCGCAGGCCACGTCCACCGACGCGCCGGTATGCAGGATCACGTTGCCGAACGTGATCGCCCCGCCCGGGCCCCACGGCCAGCGCTCGAACACCAGCGCCAGGTCACGGCCGCGCCAGTGCGGACGGGCGCCGCGCGCGAGCCCGGCGGTACCCGCCAGCAGGCCGATCAGGGAATTGGGCGACGTCCACACGGCACCGAGGATCTGCAGGATGCGGCGCGCCGCGACCGGCCAGTGCCGCCATCGCGGGTACCGCGCGGCGCTCAACCGTCGTCTTCCGGCATCAGCAGCCACAACAGGACGTAGACGAGGATGCCGGGGAACGCCGCCGACACCACCGACAGCACGATGTACAGCGCGCGCGTGAGGTTGGAGTTCCAGCCGAAGCGCCGGGCGATGCCGCCGATCACCCCGGCAAGCACGCGATCGTCGCGGGGACGGCTCAGGCCATTGGAAAGACGCATCGGGGACCTCGGTCGTCGGAAGTGGGCATGCGCGAGATGTGGCGCGAAGGCCGGGGTTTCAATGCAGGCGCCCGCCGCCGGGACACGGACTCAGTCGCGCGAACGCGGCGTCAGCCAGTCGTGGATCGCCGACGGCACCTCGGATTGCGCGCGGCCGGAGACGTAGAGGCCGATGTGGCCGCCGCGGAACGACAGTTCGCTGTAGTCGTCGCTGCCGACCAGGCCGCGCAGCGCGCGCGAGGCGTCGGGCGGCACCAGGTGGTCCTGTTCGGCGAAGATGTTCAGCACCGGCATCTCCACCAGCCCCAGGTGCACCTCGCGCTCGCCGATGACGATGCAGCCGTTGATGAAGCCGTTGGCCTGGTAGAACTGCTTGATGAACTGCCGGAACGCCTCGCCCGCCTGGTCGGGCGAATCGAAGATCCACTTCTCCATGCGCAGGAAATCCTCGAGCGCGGCCTTGTCGTCGAGGATGTCGACCAGCCCGACATACTTCTGCACGAACAGCCGCCACGGCTTCAGCGTCAGGTAGCACAGGTTCATCATGTCGGCCGGCACGTTGCCGAGCGTGTCGACGAACAGGTCCACGTCCATGTCGCGGGTCCAGTTCGACAGCATGTTGTCGCCGGTGTGGAAATCGACCGGCGTCACCATCGTGATCAGGTTGCGCACCCGCTCGGGATGCAGCGCGGCATAGCACAGCGAGAACGTGCCGCCCTGGCAGATGCCCAGCAGGTTGACCGCATCGATGTCGAACGCGTCGCGCAGGTGGTCGACAGCGCCGCCGACGAAGCGCTCGATGTAGTCCTCGAGCGTCAGGAAGCGGTCCGATCGGTCGACATAGCCCCAGTCGAGGATGTAGACGTCCTCGCCGCGTTCGAGCAGCCCCTTGACGATCGAGCGGTTGGCCTGCAGGTCGACCATGTACGGCCGGTTGACCAGCGCATAGACGATCAGCAGCGGTACCTTCGCGGTCGGCGCACGCTCGCCGATGAAGCGGTAGAGCACCACCTTGCCGTCGCGCCAGACCTCCTGCTTCGCCGTCGCGCCGTAGTGGACGTCGTCGAGATCGCGCAGGGTCCGCAGGCTGGCGCCGAGCTTGTGCTGGAGGCGCATCGCGTCTTCGACGATGCGCTGGGGCGTGATGTGCAGTGGTGCGGTCATGTCAGCGCTTCTTCTTGCTGCGGACGCGCCCGGCCGGCACGTCGTTCAAGGGCTCGGGCGCGAGCGGGATCGGCGATATGAACCCGTAGTTGGGCAGGCGCTCCACGCGCGACGGCGCCCGCGCGGCCTTGCGGGCGGCGGCCCGGGTAGCGGGTACCGCGCGCGGCGTGCGCCGCGCGGCGGTCCGTGTCGCTGTCGCCTTAGAGGCGGCCGCGGTGCGCTTGCCGCGTCCCTTCGCCGGCGACGGGTTCGCCCTGGTCGGCGCAGCGGGAGCCGCGCGTTGCGGCGCCGCCACCTTGCCGGCGGTCTTCTTCGGCGCCTTGCGCGCGGGGGCGGCGACCTTGCCCGACGCCTGCTTCGCGGTCTTCGTGGCGGTCCGTGCGACGGTCTTCTTCGCGGTCTTCTTCGCCGCCTTGCCGGTGGTCTTCGCGGCGCGCTTCTTCGCAGCCGGCGCCGCTGCCCCTGTCGATGCGCCCGCGCCCGCCGCCGCGGGCGCCGGCGTCGCGCGCCGCTGTGCCGTGGCCTTCGTTGCCGTGACATCGTCGGCCGCCGGGCCGTCGCCCCGGGCCTGCGGCGTGGCCGGCGCTGCGGTCGCCGCCACACCGGCGGCGCCTCGCCGCGTCGTGCGCGGCGCGACCTCGTCGACACGGGCGCTCAACCGGCGCAGCGCGCGTTCGAGTTCGGCGATCTTGCGGTGCGCGCCGTCGAGTTCGCTGCGCGTGGGCAGGTCGAACAGGCGGCAGGCCTGCTCGATCTCCTTCTGCACGGCCAGCCGCAGCCGCATCTGGCCGTTGACCATGTCGGCGTAGGCGCTGCGGAACTCCAGCGACAGCGCGATCTCGGCATAGGCCTCCTCGGCGGCATCGATCCACAGGTCGAACAGCGCGCGCGGCGATTCGATCTGCCGCCCGGGCGTCGCGTGCGCCTCCAGCTTGCGTTCGAAGATGACGAACGCGGCCTGCGATGCCCGCGCCAGCAGCGCGTGATACGCCTGCTGGCTGCGCTGGTAGTCCGTCTGCGCCAGCGCCAGCGCCTGCCAGCGCTCCTGGTGCTCGCGGGCGACGCCGAAGGCAGGCATCTGCAGCCAGTCGCGCTGCCCGCCGTTGACGGCGTCGAGAAACGGACGCAGATGCGCCATCCATGCATCCGGCCCGGCCATGCCCTGCAGGCCGTCGAACATCTGCGCGAAGGGATTGGCCTGGGCGCCGCCCAGCGCCTGTCGCCAGGCACCGGCGATGTCCTGCGGACTGGCGCTGCGCTCGGCGAACTGCATCGCGAGCCGCTGCATCTCCGCGAACCATTGCCGCGCCTGGGCGTTGAAACGGTCGACGACGTCGCCGGCGGCCGGCTGTCCCGGCGGCGCCGCGTGACGCGCCCACCAGTCCATCGCGTCGCGCCACGGGTCGGCCGCTGCCGTGCCGAAGCCGGGCACCGCGCCCGGCAGGCCGAAGCCACCGGCACCTGCCGCCGCGCCGGGCGCGGTCTGGCGCAGGGCCTGTCCCCAGGCGTCCCATGCCTGGCGCGCCAGACGCTCGAGTTCGGTTCCGGAGATCCCCGGAACGCCCTGCCAGCCGTTCGCCATCGCGCCCTCCCGCTCAGATGTCTCCGATCATAACAACTGGCGGTTGCTGCACGCCTGTCCGCCGACCCGCGCGCTCAGAACTTGGGAATGCGCAGGGTCTTGCTGATCATCAGCGACCCCGACAGCGCGAACACCAGCACCAGCGGATGCAGCTGCCAGGGACCCAGCTGCACCACGCCCAGCCACAGCTCGCTGCCGATGCGCCCGCTCCACGCGGCGATCGCCAGCAGCACCACCAGCAGCAGGCTCGACGGGATCGGCGTGCCCTCGAAGTACTTCACCTTGTCGCCGCCGTCGGCCAGCGTCTCGGCGGTGACGTTGTAGCGCGCCAGCCGGCTGACGCCGCAGCCGACGAAGAAGCTCAGCACGATCCAGTCCCAGCCGCCCTGCATGCCGCAGGCATAGGCCAGCGCGGCCGGGGCGAGGCCGAAGGAGATGATGTCGGCCAGCGAATCGAGCTCGCGGCCCAGGGTCGAGGCGACCTTGCGCCAGCGCGCGATGCGGCCGTCGAGGGCGTCGAACACGAACGCCAGCGGGATCAGCGCCATACCGGTCAGCAGGTCGGACACCTCGCCGTCCTGCAGGAAGCGCATCGCCGCGAACACCGCGCCGGTACCGCAGAACGCGTTGCCCAGCGTGAACCAGTCGGCCAGCTGGAAGTCGCGCAGCATCGAGAAATGGCGGGGACGGGACATCGGGACTCCAGTGCAGGGGGCATGGCGATGGTGCCGGCGCGGGCGGGAACCGCGCGTGAGCGGCACCGATGCCGCGCCCGCGACATCGACCGGCATTGTGCATCGCGCGCAGGCCGGGGCGCTGCGGGGGTCCGGCAGCGCGAGTCCGCGGACCGGGCCGCATGCGCCGGCGGGCGGGGCCGCCGCCGCTTGACATCCGATATCTATTTGATATCAATTGATCCCACACCCACTGCAACGGCGCCATGCCATGAAAGAGAACCCGATCCGCTCCCTGCCCGGCATCCCGTTCGCGCTGCTGCTGCTCGCGGGCATCGGCCTGTGCGTCTACCTGTTCTTTGCCGGCGGCGGCGGCGTGGTGCCGCTGGTCGCGATCGCCGCCGCGCTGGCGCTGGCCTTCCTGGTCACCGGCCTGTACATGGTCGAACCCAACCAGGCCGCGGTCCTGAGCCTGTTCGGGAAATACGTCGGCACCGACAAGGCCAACGGCCTGCGCTGGAACAACCCGTTCTTCACCAAGAAGAAGGTGTCCTTGCGGGTGCGCAACTTCGAGAGCGGCCGGCTCAAGGTCAACGAGCTCGACGGCAGCCCGATCGAGATCGCCGCGGTGGTGGTCTGGAAGGTCGTCGATTCGGCCGAGGCGGTGTTCAACGTCGACGACTACGAGAGCTTCGTGCACATCCAGTCCGAGGCGGCGCTGCGGGCGATGGCGACCAGCTATCCCTACGACCAGCACGAGGAAGGCGATATCTCGCTGCGCAGCCATCCGGCCGAGATCTCCGACCGCCTCAAGGAGCACCTCGACGAGCGCCTGACCGCGGCCGGCGTCGACGTGCTGGAAGCGCGCATCAGCCACCTCGCCTACGCGCCCGAGATCGCCCAGGCGATGCTGCAGCGCCAGCAGGCCAATGCGGTCATCGCCGCGCGCACGCGGATCGTCGCCGGCGCCGTGGGCATGGTCGAGATGGCGCTGGCCGAGCTGGAGAAGAACGGGGTGGTCGCGCTCGACGAGGAGCGCAAGGCCACGATGGTCAGCAATCTGCTGGTGGTGCTGTGCAGCGACCGCGCGACGCAGCCGGTGGTCAACACCGGCTCGCTGTACTGACATGGCCCAGCACTACGTCGCCGCCACGGTCTTCGCCCTGCTCGCCGGGCCCGCGTTCGTGTCGGCCCGCTGGCTGGCCGGGGGGCGCCTGCCGCTGCCCGCCGGCAGCACCGGCATGACCGCCGGCGACAAGGCGGTGCTCGACAGCAGGCTGGCGCGGCTGATGCGGATGATCGGGCTGGCGATGCTGGCCACCGCCGCGGGCGTGGCGCTGTGGGGCGACGACGAGACCCGGCTGCTGGCGCTGGCGGCGGTCATGGTGCTGGTCGTCAACGGCCTGGCGCTGGCCGCGGTGCTGGTCGTCGTCGCCGCCAAGCGGCGGGCGCGGGACCGCCGGTGAACGGCAAGAAGGCCTACCCGCTGCGCATCAATGCCGAGATCCTGGCAGCGGTGCAGCGCTGGGCGGACGACGAACTGCGCAGCGCCAACGCACAGATCGAATACGTGCTGCGCGATGCGTTGCGCCGGGCCGGCCGGCTTCCCGCGTCCCGGAATCCGCCGACATCCAAAGGAAAAAGCGATGAGTGAGCGTTGGCAGTACAAGGTGCAGCAGGTCGAGGTCGGTACGCTTGGCGGGGTCAAGCCGGAGGTCGTCGAAGAGCACCTGCAACGGCTTGGCCAGCAGGGTTGGGAACGGGTCAACGCCGTGCACGTGGCCGGACGGCCCGTGCTGCCGTTCCTGAAGCGGCGCGCATGATCGCGCCGCCCCCTCCCCGCCTGCGCCAGGACCTGCGCGTCGCGGTCGCATGGGCGGCGCTTGCCGCGCTGGCGACGGTGGCCGTGTTCCCCTACCTGATGCAGGTCATGCCGGGCCGGCTCGACGCGATACCGGTGCCGCTGCCGGCGCTGATCGCGATCCAGGCGATGCAGATGTTCATCATGACCGCGCTGCTGGCATGGGCCGGCCTGCGCATGGGCCATCGCGTCGGGCTCGGCAGCCCGCTGATGCAGCGCTGGATCAACCGCCATGGCGCTGTCGGGGTCCGGGCGCTGCGGCCAGGCCACAGCATCGTGCTGGGCGTTGCCTCGGCGCTTGCGATCCTGCTGCTGTCGTATCTGCTCGATCCGCTGCTGCTGCCCGAACCGAAGGTCGCGATGCAGGACATCGACGGCGCGCGCAACGCCCTGTACGGCCTGCTGGCGTCGTTCTACGGCGGCATCGTCGAGGAAGTCCAACTGCGCCTGTTCCTGATGACCCTGCTGGTGTGGGGCGTGGCCCAGGCCGAACGGCTGCGGCTGCCGCGCACCATGCGCGCGCAGACGCCGCATCCGCGCCCGTCCGCGGCACTGGTGTGGACCGCGATCGTCATCGCCGCGCTGCTGTTCGGCGCCGGCCACCTGCCCACCGCGGCCGGCATCTGGGGGCTCGATGCCGGGGTGGTGGCACGCACCGTGCTGCTCAACGCGATCGGCGGTGTGGCCTTCGGCTGGGTCTACTGGAAGCGCGGACTCGAAATGGCCGTACTGGCGCATTTCAGCGCCGACCTCGTGCTGCACGTGGCAGTGCCCCTGCTGATGCCGCAGGCGGTGCTCTAGGAAGCTGGTCGCGGCGAAGCGGACGCTGGGGTCGGCCCGGATGGCGGCCCCGGGCGCCACGGGCTAGAGTCGTCGGCACATCCTTCCGGAGTCCACGCCCATGCGCCTCTTCCGCTCCTTCAGGCATTCGGCCCTGCTCGCGTTGCTCGTCGCCTGCTTCGCCATGCCCGCACTCGCCGCCGACGAGGCGGAGGCGGCCGCGACCGCCAACGCGATCCTCGACCAGCTCGATGCCGGCGACTTCGACACGGTCACCGCCCAGTTCAACGCACAGATGAAGGCCGCACTCGACCGGCCGCAGCTGCAGGCGGTCCAGCAGCAGATCGAGGCCGCCGGCCCGGTCACCTCGCGCGATCCCGCGCGGGTGGCGGAGCAGGACGGCTACACCGTCGTGATGATCCGCGTACATCGCGAGCAGGCCAGCCTCGACGCCACGGTCGCGATCGACAACGACGGCAAGATCGCCGGCCTGCATTTCGCGCCGGTCGCGGCAGGCGGCTGATTCCGCCAGGCGGCCATCGCGGGCTACCCGGCAATGGACGACAGGCCCTAAGCTTGCGGCATGCGTATCCGCTGCCGCACCCTGTTCAACACCCCCGATATCGAACTCTGGCCCGCGGACCTGCTGCGCGCGCGCAGCAACCGCGACGCCCGCATCCTCGCCCGTGCCGGCCACGTCCTGCGCCGCAAGCGCGACGGCCGCTATCTGGCGGCGGCACTGCCGGAAGGACTGATGCCGCTGCTGCCGCGCTGGCATCGCGAAGCCGGCCTGCACGACGCACTCGACGTGCTGGACGCGTTGGCGGATGCGCGGCGATCGGGCGCGGACGATGCGGCCACGCTGCCCCTGCACCGCCTGCAGGAGCGGCTGCAGGCCCTCGGCGTCGACGGCGATGCCTATGCCGCGCGCACCGGCCTGCCGCTGGTGCCCGAGCCCGCGCGGCTGGCGTACGCCGGCGAGGACCGCTACCGCCGTCCGTTGTGGCTGCATGCGGATACCGCGCGCGCGTGGCCGCGGATGCGTGAGGCCGCGGCGCGCGACGGCGTCGTGCTCGAAGCGGTTTCCGGCTACCGCAGCCACGATTACCAGCTCGGCATCTTCGCGCGCAAGCGCGCGCGCGGACAGCGGGTCGACGACATCCTGCGGGTCAATGCCGCGCCCGGCTACAGCGAGCACCATTCCGGCCGGGCGCTGGACATCGGCACGCCGGGCGAACCCGCCGCCGAGGAATCCTTCGAACACACTCGGGCATTCGCCTGGCTGCGCGAACACGCGGCCACGCATGGCTTCACGATGAGCTACCCACGCGACAACCTGCACGGCATCGTCCACGAGCCCTGGCACTGGCGCCAGGAATAATTGCCGTCTCCCGCCGCCCGGCGGGAGACACCGCCGCCCCTCTCACGCAACGCGGGAGAGGGGGGGACCATCGGCGGCGCCGATGGTGGGGTGAGGGCAACGCCAGGCGTGCCTGCCGCGCCCCTGGACGCCTCGCCCCTCAGCGCCGCAACGCATCCACCGCATACAGCACCCAGCCCAGCATCACCAGCATGCCGCCCCACGGGGCGAACATCGACGGCCCGGCCAGCAGGTAGCGGGAGACCAGCGCCCCGGAGAACAGCAGCGTGCCCAGCAGCAGTGCCAGAAGCGCCAGCGCGGTCAGCGTGCGGCGGGCGCCCCGCGCCAGCGCGGCAAGCGCCACGCCGTGTCCGAACGCGAACACCGCGGCCGTCTGCAGGCCGCTGCGGGCATCGCCGTCGACCGCATGTGCGGCATAGGCGGACAGGCCGACCGCGATCCCCGCCAGCAGCGCGCCCGCAGCCACCAGGCCGCCCGGCCCCGGCCCGGAATCAAGCCCGCGATCACGACGCATCCGATCCCTCCCCCGGCGCATCGCCGCCGCGGTGCCGGACATTGTCCCCGACCCCCGAAACGACGCACGCCGCATCGGTGAGGATGCGGCGTGCGGACGACATCATCGCTGGAAACCCGGCGGCCTTACGGCTGGTCGCGCAGGGTCCAGTAGACCTGGAACTCGCCGTTCTCGGTGAACGCGTCGTCGATGCCGTTGAGATAGAACTCGTAGGGCCGGTCGGTGACCTGGTCGCCCTGGGTCAGCGCCCAGGCGCGGACCGCGTTGCGCACGTTGTCCAGCTCGGCCATGAAGCCCTTGTAGTTGGCCTTGGCGGCGCGGGTGCGGGGCACGTGCACGTACTTGACCGGGCCCAGCAGCTCCAGACCGGACAGCTCGGCGGCATCGGCCGCCGGCGCTTCGGCCACGGCGGGCGCGGCATCGCCGTTCTCGCCGTCGTCGTCGGCCTCGGAGACGGCCGGCGCGGCCGGACCGGTGCCCTTCTTGCGGACCGGCAGGGCCACGTCGAAGTTGTAGGTCTCGCGGCCCAGTTCGGTGGTGATGATGCGCAGCGGACCGGCGGCCTCGAGATCGTTGGCGGCCATCGTGCGGTTGATCCACTCGCGGTTCGACTTCATCGAGTCCTGGATGACCTGGTTGTTGCGCTCGATGGCGCCGGCGGCGACCACCAGCAGGTTCTCGGCCGGCCGATCGACCACGGCCAGGTCGCTGAGCGTGCTGCCCTCGACGCGGTAGTCGACGTTCGGGACCGAGGCCAGGATGTTCGACATCTGGCCCAGCGACAGCTTCATGTCGTCACCGACGTTGCGGCTGACGTAAAGGCCGGCGAAACGGCCGAGCAGATCCCAGCCATAGTCGACGTTGTAGGTCTGGCGGATCTCGATGTTGCGGTTGTTGCGGCCGGTCGGGCGCAGCGTGTAGGTCATCTTCTTGTTGTGGCCGCGCTGCGGGTTCTCGACCGCGTAGACCACGCGCGTGCCCGGGTCGGACTCGATGATTTCCCAGCTGCCCTTGCCGATGCGATCGACGGACGAGTCGTAGTCGACGCGGGCGCCGACACCGGCGTCGGGTCCCGACAGCTTCAGCGTCACCGCGGGGTCGTAGAGCGGGATGGACGACCAGTCCTTGAAACGGCGGAGGCTGTTGATCGTGTCGAACACGATCGTCTGCCGACGGTTGGTCTCGACCGATTCGGTCAGTGTCCGGCTGGACGGGAGCAACACGGCGACCACCACAAACAGCACGGCGACGATGACACAAGAGATCAGCAGTTCGAGCAGACGGGTCATTCAGGGTTCTCCAGGACCAATTCCGGCCTGATGCGGCACAGACCGGCAATCGTAGCAAGTTGCGCGGGGACGGGCGAGTACGTGGATGGGATGGCGCCGCGCGGCCGGTCGCGCTGTCCGGCGCCGCTGGAACGCCCGTCGACGGACAGCCGCCGCCCCGGGCGGAAGGTCGCCCGGGTATACCCGCGCGGCGCTTCCGCTTCATGACATGCCGTCCATGACGCACCCGCCGGCCGCCGAGACGCGGCCGGCCGCCCCGGCCGGCTGCAGCTGAAGGGCCCTCAGCACCGCCCGGTCGCGGTCGCGCACGCCGGGTTGGTAGGGTGAGCGCGGCCCCGCTTGCGAGGCACTGCCTCGCGGGCAGCGCGAACGCCCGCCGCGCTGCGGCGGGCTGGGTGAGGCGCCGCGGCTTGCGCGGCATGCCGCGCGCGGCAACGAACGGCCGGTGCGCTGCACCGGCCCGGAACAGCCTGTCGATCAGACCAGCTGCAGCTCGAAGGCCTTGAGCACGGCCCGGGTGCGGTCGCGCACGCCGAGCTTGGACAGAGTGAGCCGGCGCCGCTCACGAGGCACTGCCTCGTGGCGACGGCGAACGCCCGCCGCGCTGCGGCGGGCTGGGTGAGGCGCCGCGGCTTGCGCGGCATGCCGCGCGCGGCAACGAACGGCCGGTGCGCTGCACCGGCCCGGAACAGCCTGTCGGTCAGACCAGCTGCAGCTCGAAGGCCTTCAGCACGGCCCGGGTGCGGTCGCGCACGCCGAGCTTGGACAGGATGTTCGACACGTGGTTCTTGATCGTGCCCTCGGCCACGCCCAGCGAATTGGCGATCTCCTTGTTGGAGAACCCGCCGGCCATCAGCCGCAGGATCTCGGTCTCGCGCTCGGTCAGCGGGTCCGGGCGATCGAGGCTGACGAACTCGTTGCGCATCTGCTCCAGGCCGGTCAGCAGGCGCTGGGTCACCGCCGGCTGCACCAGCGAGCCGCCGTCGGCGACGGTGCGGATCGCGCTGACCAGCTGGTCCAGCGACACGTCCTTGAGCAGGTAGCCCTTGGCACCCGCCTTCAGCCCGGCCAGCACCAGCTGGTCGTCGTCGAAGGTGGTCAGGATGATGGTCGGCGGCAGCGCATCGGCGCGGGCCAGCGCCTGCAACGCCTCCAGCCCGGACATCACCGGCATGCGCATGTCCATCAGCACGACATCCGGCGCCAGGCCGGGAATCGTCGCGACCGCCTGCTGGCCGTCGGCGGCCTCGCCGATGACTTCGATGCCGCCATCGAGCGCCAGCAGCGAACGGATGCCCTGGCGGACCAGGTTCTGGTCGTCGACCAGAAAGACTCGGATCATGCTGCCTCCCGGCTTGCGTCAATGAGGGCCGGCATTCCGGCCGTGGCCACGGCGCGCATCATGCGCCACCGCCCGCATCCGGCGCGACCTGTGCCGGCGTCGCGGCCGGGGCGGACACGTGCGCAGCATCGCGCAGCCCGCCCTCGCCCGCCAGCGGCAGCTCCAGCCGCAGCACGAAGCCCTGGTCCGGCGCGGTCTCGACCTGCAGCCGGCCGCCGTAGGCGGCCAGCCGCTCGCGCATGCCGCTCAGGCCGTTGCCGGCGCGGGCGCTCTCGGCGCCGCGGCCGTCGTCGCGCGCATCCAGCCGCACCGCCGTCGGGTCCTGGGTATAGCGCAGGCGCAGCAGCTGGGCGCCGGCGTGGCGCACGGCGTTGGTGATGATCTCCTGGGTGCAGCGCAGCAGCACATGGGCACGCTCGGGATCGTCGATCAGGAAGTGCGCCGGCATCTGCATGTCGATGCGCAGGCCGGGCACGTTCTCCGCCAGCGGCAACAGGGTGGCGCGCATGTCGATGGCATCGTCGTCGCGCAGCTGGCTGACCACCTCGCGCACGTCGCTGAGCAGCAGCTTGGCCAGGGTCTGGGCCTGGTCCACATGTTCCTGCGCCTGCCCGCCGACCAGGTGGCTGGCCACCTCGAGGTTCAGGCTCAGCGCGGTCAGGTGGTGGCCCAGCAGGTCGTGGAGCTCGCGCGAGATGCGGGTGCGCTCGTTGACGCGCACGCTCTCGGCCAGCAGCGCCCGGGTGGCGCGCAGCTCCGCGTTGAGCCGCCGCTGCTCCTCGCGGGCCTGATTCTGCTGGCGGGCGACGAGCCCGGTGACGAAGGCGAAACCGGTGAAACCGACGTACAGGGCCGCCTGCAGCACCGCCTCCATCCAGGTGAAATCGAAGCCGCGTACGTAGACCGGGATGATGAAGAACTCGCACAGCACCAGCAGCGCGATGCCCAGCCAGACCGGCAGCAGCCATGGCAGCACGCAGGCGACGACCATCAGCAGGATGCTGCCCAGGCCGCTCTGGCTGTAGAAGCTGATCGCGATCGCGCTGCCCGCCAGCATCACCATCAGCAGGTGGTCGAGCGGCGTGATCCGGCGCTCGCCCAACCCGCGCGTCAACCACGCGTAGCTCAACCCGAACACGATCCAGGCCAGCCACGTCCGCCAGCTCTGCAGCAGCGCCAGCGACAGGTCCACGTCCAGCTGCTCGGACGGCGCCAGCGACAGCAGCAGCAGCGGCAGGCCGATCACCGCCCACGTGAACAGGCCGGCGATGCGCAGCAGGCGGTTGTGGTTCAGGTGCCCGATCATGCGCCGATGGTAGGCGCAAAGCCGCCCTCCCGACCGGGCCTGAAGTCATGCCGCCGGACCGGGCCGGCGGCACCCGGCGGGTCGCCCCGGCGTGCGCGGACATGCAATAATCCGTTCGTTGCGGCGCAAGGCCGCACGGCGTCGCCCCGCGCTGCCGCTGCAGCCCGCGGTGGTCGTACGTCCCGTTGTCAGCCACTGGAGTCTGGAATGTCGATCGTCGTCCGCGACGTGCGCGAGCACGAGCTGGATTCCATCCTCGAACTGAACAATGCCGCCGGCCCCTCGATCCTGCCCCTGGACGCCGACCGCCTGCGCCATCTCTTCGACACCGCCGAGTACTTCCGCGTCGCCGAGCGCGACGGCGCGCCGACCGGCTTCCTGATCGCGTTCGGCTCGCGCAGCGGCCACGACAGCAGCAATTTCCAGTGGTTCGCCGCGCATTACCCGGATTTCTTCTACATCGACCGCATCGTCGTCGCCAGCCGCCGCCGCGGCGGCGGCGTGGGCCGCGCGTTCTACGCCGACGTGCAGAGCTATGCCGAGGTCCGCTATCCGGTGCTGACCTGCGAGGTGTTCCTGGAACACGACAACGACCCGGTCCGCCTGTTCCACGGCAGCTTCGGCTTCCGCGAGATCGGCCAGCACGTGATGCCGGGCACCGACATCCGCGCCTCGATGCTGGTCAAGGACCTGTGCAGCTATCCGTGGGTGCGCGAGCGCTACGGCGACGCCCTGCCCGATGCGCCGTGGCTGGGCAAGCCGCGCGCGCGGCGCCAGGCGGCGGAGGCCGGCGCCTGATGGCCTCGCATCCAGCTCCCGCACCGGTCGACGGCTTCGAACAGGCCGGCGAACTGAAGATCGGCCAGGTCGGCATCGCCAACCTGCGCATCCGCACCCTGGATGTCGCCCGCCTCGGCGAGGAGATGCGCAGCCGCGTCGCGCGCGCGCCGAAGCTGTTCGAACGCGCCGCGGTGATCCTGGATTTCGGCGGCCTGCCGGCCACGCCCAGCGTGGACACCGCGCGGGCGCTGATCGCCGCGCTGCGCGAGGCCGGCGCGCTGCCGGTCGCGCTGGCCTGGGGCAGCAGCGACAACGCCGCGCTGGCCCAGGCCCTGGGCCTGCCGCTGCTGGCCCGGTTCCGCGCCCAGTACGAAAGCGGCGATGCCGGCGCGGCGCCCGCGCCGCAGGCACCGCCCCCCGCGCCCGCCCGCCCGGCGCCGGAACCCGCGCGCCCGCAGGCCGCGCCCGCGGGCGAGCCCGGCCTGATCCAGGCCGGCCCGGTACGCTCGGGCCAGCAGCTGTACGCGCAGAACCGCGACCTGACCGTGCTGGCCTCGGTGGGCGCCGGCGCCGAGGTCATCGCCGACGGTTCGATCCACATCTACGGGCCGCTGCGCGGGCGCGCGCTCGCCGGCGCCCAGGGCAACACCAGCGCCCGCATCTTCTGCCGCAGCTTCCATGCCGAACTCGTGGCAGTGGCGGGGCACTACAAGGTACTGGAAGATATCCCGAAGGAACTCCATGGCAAGGCCGTCCAGGTCTGGCTGGAGCATGACGAATTGAAGATCGCCGCACTCGAGTGACGGCGGCACACCAGGAGACGTGTTTTGGCTGAAATCATCGTGGTCACCTCGGGCAAGGGCGGCGTCGGCAAGACCACCAGCAGCGCGAGCATCGCCAGCGGACTGGCGCGCAACGGCAAGCGCACCGCGGTCATCGACTTCGACGTCGGCCTGCGCAACCTCGACCTGATCATGGGCTGCGAGCGCCGCGTGGTGTACGACCTGGTCAACGTGGTCCAGGGCGAGGCCTCGCTGAAGCAGGCGCTGATCAAGGACAAGCGCTTCGACAACCTGTACGTGCTGGCCGCCTCGCAGACCCGCGACAAGGACGCGCTGACCAAGGAGGGCGTGGAGAAGGTGCTGCGCGAACTCTCCGACGAGGGCTTCGAGTTCATCGTCTGCGATTCCCCGGCCGGCATCGAGAAAGGCGCGTTCCTGGCGATGTACTTCGCCGACCGCGCGATCGTCGTGGTCAACCCGGAAGTCTCCTCGGTGCGCGACTCCGACCGCATCATCGGCCTGCTGCAGTCCAAGACGCGCCGCGCCGAGGCCGGCGAGCGCGTGCAGGAATACCTGCTGCTGACCCGCTACAGCCCCGCGCGCGTGGAAACCGGCGAGATGCTGTCGATCGCTGACGTCGAGGAAGTGCTGGGCCTGAAGAGCATCGGCGTGATTCCCGAATCGGGCGACGTGCTCAATGCGTCGAACAAGGGCGAGCCGGTGATCCTGGACATGGAATCCCCGGCCGGCCAGGCCTACGACGACGCGGTCGCGCGCATCCTCGGCCAGGATCGGCCGATGCGCTTCACCACGGCGGAGAAGAAAGGCTTCTTCAGCAAGCTGTTCGGAGGTTGAGCATGGGCATGTTCGATTTCCTGCGGGTCAAGAAGAACACGGCGGAAACGGCGAAGAACCGGCTGCAGATCATCATCGCCCAGGAGCGCACCCAGCGCGGCGCCCCGGACTACCTGCCGCTGCTGCAGCGCGAGCTGCTCGAGGTGATCAAGAAGTACGTCAACATCGACGCCGACGCGGTCAAGGTCGACCTGCTGAAGGACGGCGACCACGACGTGCTCGACATCTCGGTCGCACTGCCCGAAGGCAACAACTGAGTGATCGGATCGGCCGTGACGGCATCGCGCCGCCAGGCGCGATGCAAGCCGGCATCCATTCCGATGAACGCACGTCCCGCCACCCAGGCCGCGACCGCCCCCACGCCGGAAGCCGGCGTGCTGCGCGTCGCCGACGTGCCCTGGGAGCGGCTGTCGTCGCTGCTCGCCGGGTTCGACCTGGCCTTGCGGCATGTCGCCCCAGTAGCCGCCATCCCCGGCAGCTACTGGGGCGACAGCGAAGCCGGGGTGATCGCCAGCGAGGTGTTCGTGCGCGACGACACCCCGGTGCATTCGCTGCTGCACGAAGCCTGCCACCTGATCGTGCTGCCGCCGGACCGGCGCGCGGCCGTGCACACCGACGCCACCGATTCGGTCGAAGAGGAAGACGCGACCTGCTACCTGCAGATCCTGCTTGCCGACCGCCTGCCCGGGGTGGGCCGCGACCGGCTGATGGCGGACATGGACGCGTGGGGCTACACGTTCCGGCTGGGATCGACGCGGGCCTGGTTCGAGCGCGATGCCGAGGACGCGCGGCACTGGCTGGCCGAGCGCGGGCTGCTGCCTGGGCAGGCAGACGCGTAGCGCGGAACCCGCTCCGTTCTACGGGAGGTTGCGCAGGTCGCGCGCGATGCCGGGCACCTTGTCCTCGGCCCACTCGTCGATCGCGACCAGCGCCGGCAGCGGTACCGATCGCTGGCTGGAGGTGAACACCGTCAACGTCGGCTCGCGGGCGCACCCTGCAGGCTGCGGCGCGCAGTTGAAATGGATCATGCCGGCGACCACGACGACCTCCGCCGCAGTGTCGTAGACCACCGCCCCCTTCTCGGTGCAGCTGTGCTGGCGACAGCCGGTGTGCAGCAACAGTCCATCGCCCAGGTCGCGCGTGCGGGTGGCATGCCGGTCCATGTCGGGAATGCCCAGCACTGCGCCCATCTGCTGCAGGAGCGGCCCTTCTGCGTGCAGGTAGGCGGCCCGGGCGTCACCGAAGAATGCCTGCTGGGCCTGGCCGGCGAACGCGGGCGCTTGCCGGTGCGCGTTGCCGGCCGCGTCCTGGGCCATCGCCGACACCGGCAGCGACGCAACGCACGCCGCGAGCAGTGCGGCGGCCACCGGAAAAAAGAAGGGGAATCGACCGCGATTGTCCGACATGGCAGCACCTCGCTGGATCCGGATGCGATTCCGAAGCACATCGGATCGCATCGCCGTAAGGGGTTCCACCCATACCACAGCGACACTTGCGGGCCTGTAACGGGCGCACTAGCCTCCCGTTTCCCATTGCCGACCGGAAGCCGTCCGTGAACCATCGCCACGCCCTGCTCGCCCTCGCGGTCGCCGCGAGCCTGACGTTCGCCGGCTGTACGCGCTCGCCGTCACCCGACGCGCCGACGCCCGCGGCATCCGGCACCGCACCGGCCGGAGAAACCGCCGACCAGTTCATCGCCCGGGTCAACGACGAGCTGCGCGCGCTGATGCCGGAGCTGACCGCCTCGCAGTGGCTGTCGGCGACCTACATCAACGACGACAGCCAGTTGCTCGCCGCCAAGTACAACGAGCGCTACCTGGCCCAGCTCAACCGCTGGATCGAGGATGCCAAGCGCTTCGAAGGCCAGCAGATGTCGGCCGAGACCGCACGTGCGATCAACCTGCTCAAGCTCGGCGCGTCGATGCCGCCGCCGCGCAACCCCGAGCACCTGGCCGAGCTGACCCGCATCGCCTCGAAGATGGAAGGCACCTATGGCGCCGGCAGCTACTGCACCGGCGAGGGCGAGGCGCGCAGCTGCCGCCAGCTCGGCGCGCTCGAGGACGTGCTGCGCAGCAGCCGCGACTACGACGCGCAGCTCGATGCCTGGCAGGGCTGGCACGGCATCGCCCGGCCGATGCGCCAGGACTACGTGCGTTTCGTCGAGCTGGTCAACGAGGGCGCGAACGACCTGGGGTTCGCCGACGCCGGCGAAGTCTGGCGCTCGGGCTACGACATGCCGCCGGCCGAACTGGCCGCCGAAACCGACCGCCTGTGGAACCAGGTCAAGCCACTGTACGAACAGCTGCACTGCTATACCCGGACCAGGCTGGAAGCGCAGTACCCGGGCCGCGGCACCGTCGACGGCGGGCTGCTGCCTGCGCACCTGACCGGCAACATGTGGCAGCAGGACTGGAGCAACCTGTGGGACACGCTGCAGCCCTACCCCAACGCCGGCGACCTCGACATCACCGGCGCGCTGGAGCGGCAGTACCAGAGCGCGCTCAACGCGCGCATGGTCCGCGAGAACGCGCTGATCGACAGCGACCGCCGCGCCGACGTCGCGCACGAGGCGCAGATCGAGAACGCCAAGCGCATGAACGAACGCGCGCAGGACTTCTACGTCTCCCTCGGCATGCCGAAGCTGCCCGCCAGCTACTGGGACAAGACCCAGTTCGTCAAGCCGCGCGACCGCGACGTGGTCTGCCACGCCAGCGCCTGGGACATGAACATGGCCGGCGACGTGCGCACCAAGATGTGCACCAAGCCGAACGAGGAAGACTTCACCACGATCTACCACGAGCTCGGCCACGTCTATTACTACCTGGCCTACAACAAGCGCCCGCCACTGTTCCAGGGCGGCGCGCACGACGGCTTCCACGAGGCGATCGGCGACACCATCGTGCTGGCGATGACGCCGCAGTACCTGCAGTCGATCGGCCTGGTCGGCGAGCAGCAGCAGTCGCAGGAGTCGCTGGTCAACTCGCAGATGCGCATGGCGCTGGCCAAGGTGGCGTTCCTGCCGTTCGGCCTGATGATCGACCGGTGGCGCTGGGGCGTGTTCGACGGCTCGATCACGCCCGACAACTACAACGGCGCCTGGTGGGCACTGAAGGCGCAGTACCAGGGCGTCGCGCCGGCCACGCCGCGCGGCGAGGAATTCTTCGACGCCGGCGCCAAGTACCACGTGCCCGGCAACACGCCGTACACGCGCTATTTCCTGTCGCACATCCTGCAGTTCCAGTTCTACAAGGCGCTGTGCGACGCCTCCGGCCACACCGGCCCGCTGTACGAATGCAGCTTCTACGGCAACAAGGCCGCCGGCGCGAAATTCTGGTCGATGCTGGAGAAGGGCAACAGCCAGCCGTGGCAGCAGACGCTCGAGGAACTGACCGGCGGCGAGCAGATGGATGCGGCGCCGGTGCTCGAATACTTCGCCCCGCTGCAGGACTGGCTGACCGAGCAGAACGAAGGCCGCAGCTGCGGCTGGAGCGCACCGGCAGCGGTGCAGTCGCCCGCGCCGGCGGAGACCCCTGCGGCAACGCCGCCAGCGCAGGGCTGACGCAGACCGGGAAACGGCACGACAGTGCCGGCCCAGGCGGTGGAATCCGCAGCGGCATCCAGCCCCTCTCCCGCACGCGGGAGAGGGTTGGGGTGAGGGCAAGCCCCTTCGCGCTGGCATGACGCGCCCGTGCGCGCCCCTCGGGGGCCGGCCTCGCGCTCCGCTCCGGCGTCCTGCGTCCGGGAGGTCCGCGGATGGCGGTTGATGCGATGCCACGATGGATGGCGGGTTGAAACCGCGCGCAGGGACACCTTCCCGTCCTGCGCGAGGCGCAGCCGTGCTTCCCGGGACCCCGGTGCACCCTGCCTCAGTACATCCTGAAGTCGACCGGCACGCGCATGCGCACGACGTCGACATCGCTGGTCGCAGCGCCGGGGTGGACCCGCCACCTGCGCGCCGCGCGCACGGCCGCATCGTCGAGCAGCGGGTGTCCGCTGCTTTCGGCCACGACGATCCGCTCAATCTCGCCGTTGCCCGCGACTTCGATGTCGAGCAGCACCGTGCCCTCGATGCCCTCGCGCACCGCCGCGGGCGGGTAGCGCGGCGGATTGGTCCGCATCGCGTCGCGGACCATCTTCTCCAGCAGGCCGTGGCCGCCGCCGGCCGCGCGGGACGAATGCAGGTCCGCCGCCACGGTGGGCGTCGTCTCCGCACCGGTGAAGACCACCTCCACGCGGCGGCGCGCACCCGCCTCGCTCGCCGCAAAGCGCCAGGAAAGCCCGGCCGCGCGCGCGGCGGTATCCAATGCCATGTCGCCCGAGGACGTCTCGACCAGCACCTCGACCACATCGCCCGAGGGGGCCACGTCCAGTGCCAGGGTGAGCGGATACCGCCCCGGGTGGGTTCGCGGGGTCTCCGGCAACCGGCGCGTGCTTTCCACGATCCCCGCCTGCACGAAATCCACCTCGACCTGCACCCCTGGATCCGAACCGGCACGTCGTCCATCCGGAACCCGGCTTGCCGGCCCGTGCCGTCGCAACCCGGTCCCTTCTTCCAGCCAGCCGGCCGCAGGCAGCACTTCCTCGGCGCTCTCCCTGGTTCGCGCCTCGACATCCGCGCCCCGAGCGCTGGCGTGCGCCAGCTCCGCACGCGCCCTGAGGATGCGCCAGCGATCGCGGGTCGCCCGCGGGTAGGCGAACATGCTCAGATCCAGCTGCGCCGCCGCGAGCTGCGCGAAGCTGTCGTCCGCCGGCGGCAACGACAGGATCATCGCGCCCAGTGCGGCCTCGGCGTCGCTGTCGACCAGGGTGATGGCGTAGCTGCCCCACAGTGGCCGGCGCTCGGGATTGACCGCCAGCGCCTGCAGCAGCAGCGTGCGCGCCGAATCCAGCAGCGCTTCCGGAGAGCGTCCGCTGAGGATCCCGGCCAGCTCGTCGGCCTGCTCGGGGGCACGACGGCCGATCAGGGCTAGGCGCATTTCGGTCAGCTCCATGTGCGCCAGCTCCTGCAGCGCGCCGTCGGCGGCAGGATCGGCCTCGACCATCCCGCGCAGTGCCTCGCGTCTGGCGAACAGCGCCTCCACATCGCGCTGGCCGGCCATCGCCCGCCGTTGTTCCAGATACTGCGAGCGGGCCGCGTTGTAGCGCGTGGCGTCGCGGCGCCGCGACGGCCGCTGCGCCGCGGCGGCGGCCATTTCCTCCCACAATGCCTGGACCCGCGCGTCCTGGCCGCGCGCCGACGCAGTCGCGATCTCGCCGATGCGGCGTTCGGACTGGTCCAGATGCGCCGCCCAGGACGGCCTGGCGGTGGCCGCGGGGGACTCGACCCGCTGCGCGCGCGCCCAGCGCGCATTGCGCTCGGCCACCTGCGCTGGCGATTCCGGCGCGGTTGTGACGCCCAGCAACAGCAGGACGATGGACACACCGACCGCCGACCACAGGTAGGTCGCGCTGGTGTCCTTGGCGGCCACCCACAGCAGCGACAGCACCGACACCGCGCCACCCAGCACCAGGCCGGTGCGGAACGCGCGCTGGCCGTCGCTGAAGTACGCCGGCGAGAACCAGTCGCCGATGCGCTCGAGCAGCGCGAACGGCAGCATCGACAGGTAGCCCAGCAGCGGCATGCCCACCACGGCCAGCAGCAGCACCGCGATGATGCCGACAAGCCACTTCATGGCCGCCGGCTCATGATCACCATCGGCACCAGCGCGACGAAGACCAGCAGCCCCAGCAGCAGCACGCCAGCCTGGAACGCCAGCGCCAGCGCATCCCCCCATAGCGCCCACCAGCCCCCGCTGCGCGAAGCCGCGTCGAACGCACGGTAGGCCGGCATGCCCCAACCCAGCAGCCATCCCAGCAGCACCGGGCCAAGCAGCGCCATGAACAGCCGCATCCCCAGCCCGGTCGGTGCCGTTGCCAGCGTCTGGGCCTGTGTCTGGGCGAGCCTCTGCCCCAGCGGCTGTTGCGCCGGCGCGCGCGTGCCGGCAGGCGCGTGCTGGCGTGCCGCGGCCCGCTTGCCGGCATTCTGGCGCCGCGCCCGCCGCTGCGCGCTGCGCTGGCGGGTGGCGCTCGCCTGACCGGCCTTCGACAGCGCCTCGGCGCGCGCGCAGGCCGCGCACGGCAGGCCGACGAAATGCTGGTGCTGGGCGTCGGCCTGGCAGGCGACCAGCAGGCCGCCCTCGCGGCGCGCGTAGCCGACCAGGGCCGATGCCCACTGCGCCGCGTCGGGCCGGTCCTGCGGACGCGTCGAGAATGCGCGGTCGAACATCCGCCGCAGTTGCTCCGGCATCGCCGCATGGCCGCTGACCGGCGCCGGTGCGATGTCGCGGTGCGGGCGCAGGCCATAGGCGTACATCTGCGCGCGGATGCGTCCCGGCAGGTCGGTCGGCGCCGCCTCGCCGCGGGTGCGCCCGCTGTAGGGATGGATGCCCGAGTTCAGCAGCTGGAACAGCACCACCGCCAGCGCGAAACGGTCCTGCGCGGCCTCCTGCCCGGGCCGCACGCCGCGCTGCTGGAACTCGGGCGCGAGATAGTCCACCGTGACCTGCCCGGCGGGAAAGCGCTCGCCCTCGCCCTGCACGCTGAAGCCGTCGCAGTCGAGCATCGCGATGTACAGCGACTCGCGGTAGAAGCGCACGTTGAGCGGTTTCAGGTCGACGACGTAGTGGCCGCGCCGGTGCAGGGCCGCCAGCAGCGTCGCCAGGTTGGCGGCCAGGGTCATCTTCGCGCCGAGGCCGGTCGGCAAACCGGCCGCACGCGCCTGCCGCTCCTGCAGCACGTGTTCCAGGTCGCTGGTCGCGGCGATGTCGAGGGTCGGCATGGCGAACCCGGCGAAGCGCCCGCGGGCATCGTGGACCAGGGCGCGCGGCCAGGCGATCTGCACGTAGCGGTTGCCGTGCTCGAGCCGGTCCGGCAGGTCCGGGCACAACGCCAGCATCGCCTCGAGCTTGCGCTCGTAGACCGCGAAATCGCTGCCCGGGTGGTAGAGCTTGACCACCTCGTCGGGCATGCCGTCGAGCAGGAACACGCTGCCGGCGCCGCCGCTCTTGATCAGCCGGCCCAGCCGCAGCGTGCGCTGGCGGCTGTCGCGGACGGTGCTGCCGGTGCGCGCGGGCATGTCAGGCGCGGCGACGGTGGACGGCCTGCGCCGCTGCGACCGGGGCTGCCACGGCAGGATCAACGACGGCGTGCATGGCGCCTAGCCCCGCTCCGGCCATGCCAGCAGCAGGGTCTTGTCGTCGCCGGTGATCGCGTCGGTGCGCGGATCGGCCAGCGTCGCCTGCAGCGCGCGCGCGCCCTGCGCCGCGTCGACCCCGCGCAGGTAGCGCGCCACCGGGTCGATGAACGGCGGATACAGCCCGCCGTCGCCGCGCGCCATGGCGAAGGCCTGGGCGCCGTCGCTCATCAGCGCCAGCTGCGTGGCCGGCTCCGCGATCCGGGTCAGGCGCAGGCGTTCGCGCCACTGCGGCCCGGACAGGAAGTAGGTCTCGTTGGCGTATTCGCCGTTGTCCGGCCGCGACACCAGTGCCGGCGCCTGCGCCGACTCGACCACCGCGACGCCGTCGCCGATGTGGAACAGCCAGCCGCCGGCCGCGCCCGCAGCCACGCCCACCACGGTGCAGGCGTAGTCGCGCAGGTCGTGGTGCGCCGCGGCGGCCTGCGCCTCCAGCCCACCGCGCACCGAGGCCAGCGCGTCGCCGAACGCCGCGCCCGCGGCCGCGGCATCGGCCCGCAGCAGGTCCTTGCCCCAGCGCAGGCGCGCGGCCAGGGCCTGCACCGTGGCCGAAGCCACCGTGCGTGCGCCGACGTCGGCATGCGCGGCCGAACCCGCGCCGTCGCACACCACCGCGACCAACACGCCGTCGACGACTTCCGCCGCGAACGCGTCCTGGCAGGGCTGCCCGCGATCGAGATGGGCGCGCCCCGTCGCCGAGGCCGCCACCACGTGCCAGGCCATCGTCAGACCGGGGCGAGGGACCAGCTGTCGGTCGACGGCAGTTGCACCTGCCCGCCGGGCGTGGAGTGCGAGACCACCTGCATGCTCGCGCTCAGCCACAGGAACAGCTCGCGGAACTGCAGCCCCTGCAGGCGCTTGACCCCGCGCTCGCCGTTGCGGCTGAAGCGGCCCAGCACCTCGACGTCGGCATCGCCGACCGCGATCGGGAACACCGCGACCTTGTTCGCCACCTCCGCGTCGTGGCAGCGGCCGGCGGCCGCCTCCCACGGGTCGGTGGGCACGCCGTCGCTCATCAGGAACAGCCATGGCCGGGTATAGGCGATGCCGGCGGCGCGGAACCGCGCCTTCTCGTCCTCGATCTCGTCGAGCGCAAGTTCCACCGCGCGGCCCATCGGCGTGGTGCCGCTGGCCTTCAGCGCGGGCGCCGAGAAGTCCATCGCATCGCACCACTCGCCGGCGACGTCGGCCGTGTCCATGCCGCCGTAGGTGACCACCAGCACGCGCACGCGCTTGGCCGCGATCACGTCGTCCCTGAGCTCCTGCTCCAGCAGCTTGAGGCCCTCGTTGAGCTGCTGGATCGGCTGGCCGCCCATGCTGCCCGAACAGTCGAGCACCAGGACCAGCGGGGTGCGCTGCTCGGTGTTGTCGACCAGTGCAACGTCGGGAATTCCCATGTCCGTCATCGATGCGTTTTCCATGCCTGATTCGTCGGCCGGCGAGGTTAACGCGGAACCCCGCAACCGTGCCAGCCACGCGTCACAGCGATGGCGGCAGCGCGACCGGATCCCCGTTCGCCGGCGGCAACGGACGGGCACGCTGCTCCCAGCGCCAGAACAGCCAGCCGACCAGCATGAACACCGCCCCGGCCAGTGCCAGGTGCAGCGGCGTGTCGCTGACCAGCGGCGACAGCAGGCCGGCGACGACGGCGTTGAGCACCAGGCCGGTGAAGGCCTGCAACGACGAGGCCGAGCCGCGCATGCCCGGATACATGTCGAGGATCGCCAGGGTCAGGATCGGAAACACCAGGGCGATGCCAAGCGCGTTGAGCGACATCGGCAGCACTGCCCACGGCACCGTCGGCACGTCGACCAGCAGGTTGTAGCCGAGGTTGGCAGCCATCGCCACGCCGCTGCAGGCGAAGCCGATGTTCGCCAGCCGGGTACCGGTGATGCGCCCGGCCGCGCGGCCGGACAGGAACGCACCGATCATCATGCCGCTGATCATCGGGATGAAGAACCAGCCGAACTGGCGCTCGCCCAGGCCCAGGTGGTCCATGACGAACACCGGCGCCGATGCGATGTACAGGAACAGCGCGGAGAAATTGAATGCACCGGCGGCGGCGATCCTCTGGAAGCGCGGGTTGACGAAGACCGCCACGTAGTCGCGCAGCAGCCGTCGCGGCACCAGCGAGATCCGCGCCGCCGGCGGATGGGTTTCCGGCAGCCGGAACCAGGTCACGACGAACAGCACCAGCGAGAACGCCACCAGGAACCAGAAGATCAGCGGCCAGCGCCCCCAGCCGAGGATCCAGCCGCCGATCAGCGGCGCGATCGCCGGGGCGATGCCGAAGAGCATCGACACCTGGCTCATCAGCCGCTGCGCGTCGTCGCCGTGCAGCACGTCGCGGATCACCGCGCGGCCGACGATCAGGCCCACGCCCGCCGACAGGCCCTGCAGCGCGCGGAACACCAGCAGCGTGCCGAGGTCGGTCGCCAGCGCGCAGCCCACCGACGCGACGATGAACACCGCAAGCCCGCCGAGGATCACCCGCCGCCGGCCGATCGCATCCGACAGCGGCCCGTGGACGATGCTCATCAGCGCATAGGCGACCAGATAGACCGCGATCGTCTGCTGCATCGCCAGCCGGTCGGCACCGAGGTCGGCGCCCATCGCCGGAAACGCGGGGAAGATGGTGTCGATCGAGAATGGGCCGAACATCGCCAGGCCCGCCAGCAGCAGCGCCAGCGTGCGCATGCTCGGCATTCGCGGGCCCGTTGCGGGCCTGTCCGTTTCCGGCGCCCCGGCCCGCGGCGCGCCTGTCTCCGGCGGACTCATCGGGGCACCCGGACGCGGAGCGCGCGCGGCCTGCACGCAACGCCGTTGTCGACTGCGACCGCCGACCGCGACGGACGCGCCAGCACCGGATGGATCATGACGAGGGGTCTCGAACGGGCCGCAGCCGTGATCGGCTGCCGGCAGGGGCGGCGGAAGCGCCGCACGCGTGCGGCCCGGCGGGCCGCGGGATGCCCATGATAGGGGCGCGGCCGGTCGACGTCAGCCGATGCCGGCCATCCACAGCGTTCCGCGTTCACGGTTCCCGACCGGACACGCGATCGCCGGCCCGTCCTGCCGCCGTGCCACCACCCCGCTATACTGGCCGGGTTCGCAGTGGGAGAAGCGGGGCGACCCGCTGCCGTAGGCGCAACCGCCCGGAATCGCTCAGGCCCAACACCGCTGCGGGCGACACACTCTGGAGAGACCGGCCGCCGGATCATCGGCGCACCGGCGCCGAAGGGGCACGAGGTCCGGCGACGCACGTGCGCGCCGGCTTCCAAACTCTCAGGCAAAAGGACAGAGGGGCGCGAGGAAAGCCAACCGGTCTTCCGGCGTCGGCCCAGTGCACCCGCAGCCAGGCGGTCCGGTCATTGACCGGCGACGCGGGCTCCGGTGCCCGGAACGACGACGGGAACCGGTCGCCCCCACCCGGAAAGCACAGGTCTTTCCGTCGTCCCCACCCTTTCCGGATGTCCGCCATGTCCAAGACCACCCCCGCGCTGACCGAGCTCGAATACCGTTCGGCCTTCGTCGACCGCCACATCGGCCCCAACGACGCCGAGATCGCCGACATGCTGCGCGTCGTCGGCCACGACAGCCTCGAGGCGATGACCGCGGCGATCGTGCCCGGCAGGATCGCCGCGGCGGATCCGCTGGCGCTGCCCGCGCCGGCCACCGAGGTCGAGGCGCTGGCGAAGATCCGTGCCATCGCGCAGAAGAACAGGGTGCTGCGCAGCTTCATCGGACAGGGCTACTACGGCACCCACACGCCGAACGTGATCCTGCGCAACATCCTCGAGAATCCGGCCTGGTACACCGCCTACACGCCCTACCAGGCGGAAATCTCGCAGGGCCGCATGGAAGCGCTGATCAACTTCCAGACCATGGTCACCGACCTCACCGGCATGGACATCGCCAATGCGTCGCTGCTCGACGAGGCGACCGCCGCGGCCGAGGCGATGACCCTGGCCAAACGCTCGGCGAAGTCCAAGTCCAACGTGTTCTTCGTCGCCGACGACGTGCATCCGCAGACCCTCGACGTGCTGCGCACCCGCGCCGGGGGCCTCGGCATCGAGTTGCGCGTGGGCCCGGCGGAAGCGGCATCGGACGCCGACAGCTACGGCGTGCTGCTGCAGTACCCCAACACCTTCGGCCGCATCGACGACCACGCCGCGGTGGCCGACGCGGTGCATGCGCGCGGCGGCATCGTCGCGGTCGCGGCCGACCTGCTGGCGCTGACGCTGATCCGCGCGCCGGGCCGCTGGGGCGCGGACATCGTCATCGGCAACTCGCAGCGCTTCGGCGTGCCGTTCGGTTTCGGCGGCCCGCATGCCGGCTTCATGGCCTGCCGCGACGCGTACAAGCGCTCGATGCCCGGCCGCCTGATCGGCGTGTCGGTCGACAGCGCCGGCAACCCGGCCTACCGCCTGACCCTGCAGACCCGCGAGCAGCACATCCGCCGCGAGAAGGCCACGTCGAACATCTGCACCGCGCAGGTGCTGCTGGCGGTGATGGCGTCGATGTACGCGGTCTACCACGGCCCCGAGGGCCTGACCCGGATCGCGCAGCGCACGCACCGCCTCGCCGCGATCCTGGCCGCCGCGCTGGGCAAGGCCGGCGTCGCGGTCGGCAGCGACTTCTTCGACACCCTGCACGTCACCGGCATCGACGCCAAGGCGCTGCACGACCGCGCGCGCGCGGCCGGGCTCAATCTGCGCGCCATCGACGCCACCTCGCTGGGCATCAGCGTCGACGAAACCACGACCCGCGCCGACATCGTCGCGCTGGCGGGGATATTCGGCGCGGCCGCCGACGTGCTGGACATCGACGCGCTCGACGCCGAGACGCCCGACAGGCTGCCCGCGGCACTGCTGCGCGACACCCCGTTCCTGCGGCACCCGGTGTTCAACACGCACCACAGCGAGCACGAACTGCTGCGCTACATGCGCGCGCTGGCCGACAAGGACCTGGCGATGGACCGGACCATGATCCCGCTGGGGTCGTGCACGATGAAGCTCAACGCCACCGCCGAGATGATCCCGGTGACGTGGCCGGAGTTCGCCGACATCCACCCGCTGGCGCCGGCCGACCAGACAGCCGGCTACACCGAGCTGATCGACGGCCTGGAGGCGATGCTGGCCGAGATCACCGGCTACGATGCGGTCAGCTTCCAGCCCAACTCGGGCGCGCAGGGCGAGTTCGCCGGCCTGCTGGCGATCCGCGCCTGGCACCGCTCGCGCGGCGACGACCACCGCGACATCTGCCTGATCCCCGAGTCCGCGCACGGCACCAACCCGGCGTCGGCGCAGATGGCCGGCATGACGGTCGTGGTGACCCGCTGCGACAAGGACGGCAACGTCGATGTCGACGACATCCGGGCGAAGGCGGAGAAGTATTCGGACCGGCTGGCCGCGATCATGATCACCTACCCGTCCACGCACGGCGTGTTCGAGGAGGACGTGGTCGCGATCTGCGACATCGTCCACCGGCACGGCGGCCAGGTGTACACCGACGGGGCCAACATGAACGCCCTCGTCGGCCTGGCCAGGCCCGGCAAGTGGGGCTCGGACGTGTCGCACCTGAACCTGCACAAGACCTTCTGCATCCCGCACGGCGGCGGCGGCCCGGGCGTGGGCCCCTGCGCGGTGAAATCGCACCTGGCGCCATTTCTGCCCTCGGCATACGCCCTTCTCCCACAAGGGGGGGAAGGTACCCAGGCACGCGCCGGCACTGTTCCTTCTCCCGCCAGCGGGAGAAGGCACCCCGAAGGGGCGGATGCGGGCACGGACGGGAGCGGACAGCCGGTGCCGCATGCAGTCGGCATGGTCTCCGCCGCCACCCACGGCTCGGCCAGCATCCTGCCGATCAGCTGGATGTACATCGTGATGATGGGCGCCGAGGGCCTGCGCCGCGCGACCCAGGTCGCGCTGCTCAACGCCAACTACGTCGCCACGCGCCTGGCCCCCCATTTCCCGACGCTCTACACCGGCCGCAACGGCCTGGTCGCGCACGAGTGCATCCTCGACCTGCGGCCGATCAAGGACGCGACCGGCATCTCCGCCGAGGACGTGGCCAAGCGCCTGATCGACTTCGGCTTCCACGCGCCGACGCTGAGCTTCCCGGTCGCCGGCACGCTGATGGTCGAGCCGACAGAGAGCGAGTCGCAGACCGAACTCGACCGCTTCGTCGATGCGATGATCCAGATCCGCGAGGAGATCCGCGCGATCGAGGACGGCCGCCTGGACCGCGAGGACAATCCGCTCAAGCATGCGCCGCACACCGCGATGCAGGTCGCCGCCGGTGAATGGACCCACGCCTACCCGCGCGAGCTGGCGGCGTTCCCGCTGGCGACGCTGAAGCTGCAGAAGTACTGGCCGCCGGTCGCACGCGTGGACAACGTGCACGGCGACAAGAACGTGTTCTGCAGCTGCATCCCGGTGGGTTCGGCCGAGCAGGAACCCGAGGCCTTCAGCGAGCCCGACGTGGTCTGACCTGCGCGGCGCAGCCTGCCGAGGCTGCCCCGCCTCCGTTGCCGGCGGACACCCGCCGGCGCGGTCTTCCGGCCACGCGCCACGCCACGTCCCCACGGCCTTCAACAATCGGTCGGGCGGTGCTTGCCGACAGCCTGACGGGGCGGGCCCGGACGCGTCCGCACACGGGAAATGCCGCCCTGCACTTGCCGTCAGGTCCCGGGGCGCGCCGCCGGCTTCGGCTCCGTGATCTCCTCGCCGGGCTTCGCGCGCCCGGACATCTCGGCGCCGGCGTCGGGCGCGAGCCGCAGCATCATCAGCACCGAACTCGCGGACACGAGGCCAACGGTGAGGAAGGCGAACGTGAAGTTGATCACCGCGTCGGTCGGCGTACCTGTCGCCAGGCTCGACAGGGTCAGCGCGTAGCCGCCGATCGTCACGCCCAGCGCAAGCGAGACCTGCTGGGCCATTGCAGCCAGGCTGCTGGCCTGGGCCATCCGCGCGGCATCGACGTCGACGTACACGATGGCATTGAGACTCGTGAACTGCAGCGAGCGGAAACACCCGCTGACCAGCAGCACGCCCACCATCAACGGATACGGCGTCTCGGCGCGGAACAGGCCGAAGCCGCATAGCAGCAGCGACGCCACCAGTGCATTGGTCACGAGCACCGGCCGGAATCCGAAGCGTTTCAGGATCCGCGCGGCGATCGTCTTCATGAACATCGCACCGGCGGCCGAAGTGAACGTGATCAGGCCCGACTGCACCGGCGACAGCCCGAACCCCAGCTGCAGCATCAACGGCAGCAGGAACGGCGTCGCACCGATGCCGATGCGGAACAGCGAACCGCCGAGCACGCCATTGCGGAACGTCGACAGCCGGAAGAGCTCGAGATCGACGAGCGGCCTGCGCCCCCGGGACCTGAAGTGCCGCGCATGCAAGCCGTACAGCAGCATCAGCGCGACCCCCAGCAGCAGGCACGTGATCGTGACCGGTGCGCCGACCATGTGCCGTCCGGCGGACGCGAAGCCGAAGATCGCGAGCGCCATGCCGCCGCCCGACAGCAGGAAGCCACGCCAGTCGAGCGGCCCCACCGCCTCCCGCAGCTGCGGAATGTGCCGCCATGCGAGCCAGATGCCGAGCAGCCCCATCGGAATGTTGATGAGGAAGATGAAGCGCCAGTGCGTGTACGTGGTGATCAACCCGCCGATCACCGGCCCCAGCATCGGTCCGAGCAATGCCGGCACCGTGAGCCAGCTGAGGGCGCGGATCAGCTCGGTCTTGGCAATGCTGCGCAGGATCACCAGCCGGCCGACCGGCACCATCATCGCGCCGCCCATGCCCTGCAGGAAGCGCGCGGCGACGAGTTCGCCGAGTGACCCGGAGACCGCACACCCGAGCGAACCCAGCAGGAACACGCCGATCGCGGCCATGAAGGTCGAACGCGCGCCGAACCGCTCGGCCACCCAGCCACTGACGGGAATGAACACCGCCAGCGCCAGCATGTAGGTCGTCAGCGCGAGCTTCAGCGACACCGGTTCCACGCCGAGATCCACTGCGATGGTGGGCAACGAGGTCGCAATCGCCGTCGAGTCCATGTTCTCGATGAACAACGCGGTCGCGACGATGAGGGGGAGCAGGCGTTCTGGTTTCAAGAGGTCGTGGATCGCCGGATCCGTGTCCTGACAGGCGTCACATCCTAGCCCAGCAGGGCGGCGTGGCTGCCTCTCCCTCCCCTTGCACCGCCTTTTCCGCGATCCACGCGACGCACGCCCGGCGGGACGCCGGTGCTAGTGAAGCGCCGGGATGCCGCCCGTCGGTTGCGATGCCCGCAACGTCGCCGCAAGCGACGCGCTCACGCTCGCCACGCATCGTCTGTCGGCCCGCACGTCGTCATGCTGGGCACGCGGACGACGCAACCACGCATCGGATGCACCGGCGCGTGTTCAGGTCCTCTGCGCGGCGCGGATACGCAGGATGCGCGACGGCACGTTCACGGCACTCCACGCAACCTCCGGAGACGACCGCCACGCATCGTGGCCTGTTCCGTTCGTCACTCCCGAGGAAAATCCGATGGCCGCCAGCAAGCCGACACGCAAGCCCGCCGCACGCTCCGCCGGGTCCGGCACTTCCGATCGATCGCGCGACGCCACCGGCAAGCGCGCGGGTGACGCCCGCGGCAACGGCGACGAACTGCACCAGAGCGCAGGTGGCGCGCATCCGCCGCTGACCACCAACCAGGGTCTGCCGCTCGCCGACAACCAGAACTCGCTGCGCGCGACCGAACGCAGTCCCACGCTGCTGGAGGACTTCATCCTCCGCGAGAAAATCACCCACTTCGATCACGAGCGCATTCCCGAGCGCATCGTGCATGCGCGCGGCTCGGCGGCGCATGGCTATTTCGAGCTGACGAAGTCGCTGGCGCCGTACACCCGCGCGAAGATCCTCACCGAAGTCGGCGAGAAGACGCCCCTGTTCACCCGCTTCTCGACCGTGGCCGGCGGCGCCGGTTCGGTCGACACCCCGCGCGACGTGCGCGGCTTCGCGGTCAAGTTCTATACCAGGGAAGGCAACTGGGACCTGGTCGGCAACAACATCCCGGTGTTCTTCATCCAGGACGCGATGAAGTTCCCGGACGTGGTGCACTCGGTGAAGATGGAGCCCGACCGCGGCTATCCGCAGGCCGGCAGCGCCCACGACACGTTCTGGGACTTCGTGTCGCTGACGCCGGAAACCATGCACATGATCATGTGGGCGATGAGCGACCGCACGATCCCGCGCTCGCTGCGCACCATCGAGGGCTTCGGCGTGCACAGTTTCCGGCTGGTCAACGAGGCCGGCGATAGCACCTTCGTCAAGTTCCACTGGCGGCCGAAGCTGGGCATCCAGTCCACGGTCTGGGACGAGGCGGTCAAGCTGCAGTCGGCCGACAACGACTTCCATCGCCGCGACCTGTTCGAGGCGATCCAGTCCGGCAACTTCCCCGAGTGGGAGCTGGCGGTGCAGCTGTTCACCCAGGAAGACGCCGACGGATTCCCGTTCGACCACCTCGATGCGACGAAACTCATCCCCGAGGAACTGGTGCCGTTGACGGTCGTCGGGCGCATGGTGCTCGACCGCTGGCCGGACAACTTCTTCGCCGAGACCGAGCAGGTCGCGTTCTGCCCCTCGCACGTCGTGCCGGGCATCGACTTCAGCAACGATCCGCTGCTGCAGGGCCGGCTGTTCTCGTATCTCGACACCCAGCTCTCGCGCCTCGGCGGTCCCAACTTCCACCAGATTCCGATCAACGCGCCGAAATGCCCGTTCGCCAACCTGCAGCGCGACGGCCACATGCAGATGGGCGTACCGAAGGGCCGGGTCAACTACGAACCCAGCTCGCTGCAGGGCGACACGCCGCGCGAGACGCCGGCCGGCTTCCGCAGCCATGCCACGCCGGCCGACGACGGCGCCAAGGGCCGCATCCGCGCCGGCAGCTTCGCCGACCACTACTCGCAGGCGCGGATGTTCTTCCGCAGCCAGTCCGCGCCCGAACAGGCGCACATCGCCTCGGCGCTGGTGTTCGAGCTGTCGAAGGTCGAGACGGCGCACGTGCGCGAGGCGGTCGTCAGCCACCTGCGCCACGTCGACCCCGCACTCGCGCAGCGCGTCGCCGACGGGCTCGGCATGGACGCGCTGCCGCCCGCGCCGGAAGCGCGCGTCGCGCCGCAGGACCTGGACCCGTCGCCGGCACTGCGGATCATCGACCGCATGAAGGACACGCTCGAAGGCCGCTGCGTCGGCATCCTCGTCCACGACGGTTCCGACGCCGCGACGATCAAGAGCCTGCGCAAGGCGGCCGAATCAGCGGGCGCGACGGTCAAGGTCGTGGCACCGAAGCTGGGTGGCGCCAGGCTCGCCGACGGCAAGAAACTCCCGGCCGACGGCCAGCTGGCCGGCACGCCGTCGGCGGTGTTCGACGCGGTCGCGGTGGTGCTCTCCAGCGACGCCGGCAAGCAGCTGGCGAAGGAAGCGGCCGCCGTCGACTGGGTCCGCGACGCCTTCGGCCACCTCAAGGCGATCGCGGCCGATGCCGGCGCGCAGGCCGTGCTGAAGGCCGGCGGCATCGCCAGGGACAAGGGTGTCGTCGACGCCGGCGACATCAAGGGCTTCATCGCCGCGGCGAAGACCCGCCAGTGGGACCGCGAACCGAAGGTGCGCCTGCTGGCCTGACAGTCACGGCACACGGCCAACGGACAGCGCCGCCGCGAGGCGGCGCTTCCTATGCACGATTCGCGCGGCGCTTGCGCCAGGTCACGAACTGGCCGACGACGGCCGTTGCGAGGATGCAGCAGTTGGTGACGATGAACACCCAGTCGCCGACCAGCGCGCTGTAGGCCACGAATCCTGTCGATGCGGCGATCTGCCCGACGAACAGCCATTTCGAGACGCCACGCGCACTGTCGTCGCGGACCTGCGTCACGATCTGCCGGCTCAGCGTCGCCAGCAGGATCGCCGAGGCGGCCCAGCCGATCGACTCAGGACTCACGGGAAGTCCCGGTTCGCGCAACCGGCATCGGATCCGGGCCGACGACGCCCCGCACCTGCACCGCAAGGCCCCGCGTGCGCGCCTCGAGTGCGAGCAGATAATCGGCGAAACCGCCGCGGGCGCGGGCGACGCGGCGCGCACTGGTGACGACGGCCGGGCTCGCCTTGCGCGCGATGCGCGCGCCCGCGGCGACCAGCGCGGCGACGACCGCGACATCCTCGTGCGCCGCCAGCGGCGGAAACCCGCCACAGCGCAGGTACATCGCCGCGCTCATGCCGAGGTTCGCGCCGTGCACGTGCGGATGGCCGTCGCGATCGCACTCGCCCGCCAGATAGGTCTCGCGGACCGCCGTGCCGTAATCGCACCAGTCGTGCACGGTGACGATCCCGCAGAACGCATCGCAGCGGTAGGCCAGCTGCGCGGACAGCCAGTCGGGCGGCACCACCGAATCGGCATCGGTGCAGGCCACCCAGCGCGCGCCGCGCGCGATCGCCATCACCGCCCCGGCCGCGCGGGCGCGACCGACGTTGCCTTCCGACAGCGCCAGGCCGACCACGCCATGGGCGGCGACGATCGCCGCGGTGTCGTCGCTGCAGCGGTCCAGCACCACGAAGATCTCGACCTGCTCGCCCGCCAGTGCCGTGCAGGCCGCGGCATGCTGGACCGAAGCCAGGCACGCGGCGATGACCGCTTCCTCGTTGTGCGCGGGAATGACGATGCCGATCATCGCAGGCCCGCCCGCTGCGCGACCGATCGGCCACCGCCGCCCCAGCCTTCGAGGCGCAGGTCGCCGTCGGCATAGGCGAACAGCCGTGGCAACGCCAGTCGGCGGCGCAGCAGGCGATGCACGTCGCGACCGGACAGCGGCGCCTCGCGGAACGGCGCCAGCCAGTGGCAGGCGACCAGCACCCCGCCATCGCGCAAGCTGGCGCGCAGCCGCGCTGCCATCCGCGACAGCGTCGCGGCATCGAGGTAGTAGCCGACCTCGCTGAAGACGATCAGGTCGAAACGGCCGTCGGGCCAGTCGTCCGGGTGTCGCGCCTGCCGCGCGCGCACGTGTGCCAGACCTTGCGTACGCGACGTGGCCAGTGCGACCGCGCGGGCGCTGAGGTCGGTGGCCAGCAGCCGGTCGCAGCGCGGCGCGAGCGCTGCGGTCAGCTCGCCGTTCGAGCAACCGATTTCCCAGGCATCGGCGAAGCGCGCCGCCGGCAGGCTCGCCAGCAGCAGGCTGCGCTTGCGCGCCTCGTACCAGCGCTCGCGGTAGCCGAACGGGTCGTCGTCGGAATAGATGGCGTCGAAATACTGCGCGGGCGTGGCGGCGGTCATCGCAGCAGCACCTCGAATCCGCGTCCGAACCGGGCCAGCACGTGCGGCGGCAGGATCGGCGGCACCGCGGGATCGTCGCTGCGCAGCTGCGAGGCGAAGCACGCCAGCGCCTTCGCCTTGGCGCTGCAGGCCGCTGCCGGCAGCCGGCAGCGGAACGCTTCCGGCAGCGGCGCGACCGCGACGTCGGGCGACATCCAGTGCCAGGCCCAGACCGGGAACTGGACGACGTCCGCCGCGCATGCGGCAGCCGCGCGTTCGACCCCGCGCGCGCAGGCTTCGTGATCGGGATGGCCGTCGCCGCGCCACGTCGTCAGCACGCGATCGCCGCTGCGCAGCAGCGGCCGCAGGGCGTCCGACAGCACGCGCTCCTGTGCCGCGACATGGCCGTCGCCGAGGTCGAGGCTGGTGATCGCACCGGCACAGACGCCCAAGCATGCCATCGCGCGCGCCAGTTCGCGCCGTCGCGCCGCGCGCAGGCGCGCCGCCGGCCACGCATCGACACCCGGGTAGCAGGCTTCGCCGTCGGTGACCGAGACGACACGCACGTCGAGGCCCGCCGCGCGCGCGGTCGCGATCAGACCACCGGCACCCAGCGCCTCGTCGTCGGGATGCGGGGCGACGACGACGAGCCGGCGTATGCCGGCCAGCCATGCACCGGCATCGAGCATCGGCAGCGCGGCCAGCCACGGCGAACGCCGCCACGCGGATTCCGGCGTGCCGGCGCCCTCGATCCTCGGCGACATCGCGATGTCCACGGCGGCTACAGTCGCCATGCATCCGCCTCCGCGCGCACCGCTTCGCCGAGCGAGGCCCAATCGCGCTCGGCGTGGCTCTGGCGCAGGAACGTCGTCAGGTCCGCGCAGCGCAGCGCATGCGCGCGGTCTTCGCACAGCGGCCCTGGCCCCAGTGCCCGACCCACCCGGTCGATGACCTCGGCGGCGCTGCGCTCGACGACGCTGCGCACGCGGGTCACCGCGTCGGCATGCGCCAGCGTCGGCGCGGCGTCGATGCGCGCCGCGGTCTCGCGCAGCAGGCTGGCCGCAGCGGACAGTGCCATGTCGACCGCACCCAGATGCGCCATCGCATGCGGACTGTCCGCGGCGCGCGGCGCCAGCCGCAGCGTGTCGGCGATCGCGGTCGCGGCGCCGAACCAGCAGGCCGCGATGCCGGCGCCGCCATGCCAGAACCCGGGCCGCGACAGATAGGCACCGGGCGCAGCCACCTGGACCGCCGGCACGGCGTCGAATCCGACGCGTCCGCTCGGTACGCGCGCCATGCCCACCGCCTGCCAGCCGGCAGCGTCATGGTCGACCCCGGGCTGGCGCAGGTCCACATGCACCAGCACGCGCTGGTCGCCCGCATGCGCGGTCACCAGCGCCGCATCGACCATGTCCGCGCCCGAACACCAGGCCTTGGTGCCGTGCAGCGTGCCGCGCCGCCCGGCACCCGGGCGGAACTCCAGCCGTGCATCCGGCGGCTCGGCCGCCCAGACCGCCAGCAGCGATCCGGGGGTGGCGATCCCAGCATCGTCCAGTTCAGCAAGGATGGCCTGCGCGTCGTAATGCGCTTCCAGCAGCTTCGCCAGGCACACGTCCGCGGCGGCGGCGGCGGCCAGCAACCGCCAGCGTGCCAGCGTCGCGCCGCCACCTGGCAACGGCAGCGTCGGCGTGTCCAAAAGATGCGCGCGCGCGGCGTGCAACAGGACTGCGGACGCAGGTGGCGCAGAGGTGGCGCCTGCCGCGTTTGCGGCCGATCGTTGCATCACGACACTGCTCCGGAAACGGTGCCGGTACTGTGCGTGCGCCCGGATGACGGCGATGCGACGACCTCCGGGGCCGTGCCGTCGCGGTTGTCCGCCGCGCAGGCAAACGGCGGGCACGGTGGTCCGCCGCGCCGCACGCCTCACGCCATGCCGACCGCGGGCCGCCGAAACTGGCGGCCAGCCGCGATTGGCGGCGTCGGACAGGAGCCCCGCATGTCGCCGGCATCGCAACCCGTCGCGGACCATGGCGCCGCCGCAACCGTCGGCCTGCGCAACGCGACGCGGCTGCCCGCCCTCGGCCAGGGCTCATGGAACCTGGGCCAGGGTCGCCACCCGGCAGCGCAGGAAATCGACGCGCTGCGGACCGGCTGCGGGCTGGGCATGACACTGATCGACACCGCGGAGATGTACGGCGACGGGCGTTCGGAGTCGCTGATCGGCCGCGCGCTGGCCGGCCTCGCGCAGCGTCCCCGGCTGGTGTCGAAGGTCCTGCCGTCGAATGCCAGCGCGCGCGGCATCGTGCGCGCCTGCGAGGCCAGCCTCGCGCGCCTGGGCGTCGAACGGCTGGACCTGTACCTGCTGCACTGGCGCGGCGGCGCCCGCCTGCCCGAGGTGGTGGACACCTTCGAGCAGTTGCGCGATGCCGGCCGCATCGCCGGTTGGGGCGTGTCCAATTTCGATGTCGACGACATGGAGGCGCTGTGGTCGGTCCCCGGTGGCGACCGCTGTCTCGTCAACCAGGTGCTCTATCACGTCGGCAGCCGCGGCATCGAGTTCGACCTGCTGCCATGGTGCATCGACCACGAGGTCGCGGTGATGGCCTATTCCCCGCTCGGCAGCCGCGCGCTGCTGGAGGACGCCACGCTCGCCCGGATCGGCGAACGCCGCGGCGTGTCGGCGACCGCGGTCGCGCTGGCCTGGGCGATCCGCGGTGGCCATGTGGTCGCGATTCCCGAATCGGGCTCGGTCGCCCACGTGCGGGAGAACGCCGCCGCGCTGCAGTTGCGGCTCACCGCCGACGATCTCGCGCTGCTCGACCGGCATTTCCCGCCACCGGTGCGCAAGCTGCCGCTGGACGTGCTGTAAGGCGTGCCTCGACTGGCCGGAAAACCGCCTGCATCCGGCCCCTTTCGGGTGAGACCGGCGCGCGGAGCCCCCCGCTGGCGCGCGCGATCCCCTAGAATTCCCCGGCCGCCCCACCGGAGTCCCCGCATGTCGCAACCCCTCGCCTACCGCCGTGTCCTGCTCAAGTTGTCCGGCGAGGCCCTGATGGGAGACGAGGACTACGGCATCGACCCCAAGGTCATCGGCCGCCTCGCCGACGAGGTCATCGAGGCCCAGCAGGCCGGCGCCGAGGTCGGCGTGGTCATCGGCGGCGGCAACATCTTCCGCGGCGCAGGGCTGGCCGCAGGCGGCATGGACCGGGTCACCGGCGACCAGATGGGCATGCTGGCCACGGTCATCAACGCGCTGGCGATGCAGGATGCGCTGGAGAAGCGCGGCGCGCGGGTGCGGGTGATGAGCGCGATCAAGATCAACGATGTCTGCGAGGACTACATCCGCAGGCGCGCGATCCGGCACCTGGAGAAGGGCCGGATCGGCATCTTCGCCGCCGGCACCGGCAACCCGTTCTTCACCACCGACTCGGGCGCGGCGCTGCGCGCGATCGAGATCGGTGCCGACCTGCTGCTCAAGGCCACCAAGGTCGACGGCGTCTACGACGCCGACCCGAAGAAGTTCCCCGATGCCAGGCGCTACGACACGCTGACCTACGACGAAGTGCTCGGCCAGGGCCTGGAGGTCATGGACACGGCCGCGTTCGCACTGGCGCGCGATTCCGACCTGCCGTTGCGGATCTTCGACATGAGCCAGCCGGGCGTGCTGCTGCGCATCCTGCGCGGCGAATCGATCGGCACGCTGGTGCAGGGCAGGAGCTGAGCGCCAGAGTTCGGAGGACAGGGGCCAAGGCGGGCGAGAACGCGGGCGTGGCCCTTGCCTCGCCGTGTCCGGGGCCCCTGCGCTTTCCGCCCCTGCGCTTTCCGCCCGGCCCTGCCGCCGGTCCCTGTCCCCTGGCCCCTGCCCTTATAATCGTCCGATTCCGCACATGGATCGGGCCACGACGATGCTCAACGAAATCAAGCAGGACACCCAGACGCGCATGGCCAAGAGCGTCGAGGCGCTCAAGCACACCCTGATCAAGGTGCGCACCGGCCGCGCCTCGACCGCGCTGGTCGAACACCTGAAGGTCAACTACTACGGCTCCGACATGCCCCTGAGCCAGGTCGCCAGCGTCGCCGTCTCCGACGCCCGCTCGTTGACGATCACGCCCTGGGAGAAGCAGATGGTCGGCGCGGTCGAGAAGGCGATCCTCGCCTCCGACCTCGGCCTGACCCCCAACACCGCCGGCACCACGATCCGCCTGAACCTGCCGGCGCTGACCGAGGAGCGCCGCCGCGAGCTGTCCAAGGTCGTGCACGGCGAAGGCGAGGACAGCAAGGTCGCGATCCGCAACATCCGCCGCGACGCCAACCAGCAGATCAAGGAGCTGCTGAAGGAGAAGCTCATTTCCGAGGACGACCAGCGCGCCGCCGAGGACGACATCCAGAAGCTGACCGACAAGGCGATCAAGGATGTCGACGAGGTCGTCAAGACCAAGGAACAGGAACTGATGGCGGTTTGATGCGCCGTGATTCGCAATTGGTGATTCGTTGTTGGTAGAAGCCAAAGCCGAAGAGGCCATGCCATTGCCTGAGACTTCAGATTCGCGGGATTCCGCTGTTCCGAATCACGAATCACGAATCACCGATCACGGTCACGTGCCGAGGCACGTGGCCATCATCATGGACGGCAACGGCCGCTGGGCCGCACGCCGCCGGCGCCCGCGCGTCATCGGCCATCGCGCCGGTGCGCGCACCGTCAACCTGTGCATCGACTTCTGCCTCGAACGCGGGATCGAGGCGCTGACCCTGTTCGCGTTCTCCAGCGAGAACTGGGGCCGGCCCGAGGACGAGGTCGGCGCGCTGATGAAACTGTTCCTGCAGGCGCTCGACCGCGAGGTCGGCGAACTGCACCGCCGCGGCGTCCGCCTGCGCTTCATCGGCGACCGCGCGCGCTTCAGCGACGCGATCCGCGCGCGCATGGACGCCGCCGAAGCGCATACCGCCGGCAATACCGCGCTGACGCTGTCGGTCGCCGCCAGCTATGGCGGCCGCCACGACATCGCCATGGCGGCGCGTGCGCTGGCCGAGGACGTGGCCGCCGGCCGCCTGCGCCCCGAGGACATCGACGAGGCGGCGGTGGGCGCGCGCGTCGCGCTGGCCGACCTGCCGGCCCCGGACCTGTTCATCCGCACCGGCGGCGACCTGCGGATCAGCAATTTCCTGTTGTGGCAGCTGGCGTATACCGAGCTGTGGTTCACCGAGACCCTGTGGCCGGAACTGGACGTCGCCGAACTGGAGCGGGCCCTGCAGGCCTATGCCGTGCGCGAACGCCGTTTCGGCCTGACCGGCGAGCAGATCGCCCGGGACGTGCCGGCGGCACCTCCCCACCAGACGAGAAGCCGATGACCCGCACCCGCATCCTCGCCGCCCTGCTGATGGCGCCGATCGCCATCGCCGCCGTGCTGCTGCTCAACACCCCGTGGATGGCCGCGGTCTCGGCGATCGTGTTCCTGGCCGCGCTGTGGGAATGGCTGCGCCTGACCGACATCGAGGACACCCTGGCCCGCACCCTGCTGCTGCTGGCCAACCTGTTGCTGATGGTGGCGATCGTCTGGGCCTCGGCGACCGGCGGCGGTTCGCTGGTGCTGCTGAAGATGATGGTGGTGGTCGGCGTGATCTGGTGGCTGCTGGCGGCGATGTGGCTGCGTCACTACGACTTCGCCTCCGACCATGACACCCGCGCGCGCGTGTTCAAGCTCGCCGCCGGCACGCTGGCGATCATCCCCGCCTGGTGCGCGCTGTGCCTGATCCATGCCAACGAGGGCGGCGAGCACGGCAACCGCTGGCTGCTGCTGGCGCTGGCGGTCGTCTGGGCCACCGATACCGGCGCCTACTTCGCCGGGCGCCGCTTCGGCCGGCACAAGCTGGCACCGCGGATCAGCCCCAACAAGACCGTCGAGGGGCTGGCCGGCGGCGTGCTGGCCGGTGTGCTGGTCGCGGTCGCCGCCGCGCCGTGGGCCGGCGCCACGACCGCGCAGCTGCCGCTGGTCGCGCTGGTCGCGCTGCTGACGGTGCTGGCCTCGGTGGTCGGCGACCTGTTCGAGAGCCTGCTCAAGCGCCATGTCGACGCCAAGGACTCGGGCACGCTGATCCCCGGCCACGGCGGCGTGCTCGACCGCATCGACAGCGTGCTGGCGGCGCTGCCGGTGTTCGCCCTCGGCAAGATCTGGCTGGGGTTCTGAACGGCATGCAAGCGAACCACGCCTGGCCCCGCCCCGGGACCACTTCCCACGCCTCCGTCCCCGGGGCCGCCCCGTGACCCGCAACGTCGCCATCTTCGGCGCCACCGGCTCGATCGGCAGCTCGGCGCTCGATGTCGTCGCCCGCCACCCGCAGCGCCTGCGCGCCAGCGTGCTGGCGGCCGGCCGCAACGTCGAGGCGCTGGTCGCGCTGTGCGTGCGCCATCGGCCCGACCATGCGGTGATCGCCGACGAAGCCGGCCACGCCGCGTTGCGCGCGGGCCTGCGCGCATCCGGCCTCGACACCAAGGCGCACGCCGGCGTGGCGGCGCTCGACGCCCTGGCCGCCGATCCTGACGCCTGCGACACCGTGGTCGCCGCGATCGTCGGCGCCGCCGGCCTGGACTCGACCCTGGCGGCGATCCGCAGCGGCAAGCGCGTGCTGCTGGCGAACAAGGAATCGCTGGTGCTGGCCGGCACGCTGATGATGCAGGCCGCGCGCGAGGCCGGCGCCACCGTCGTGCCGATCGACAGCGAGCACAACGCGATCCACCAGTGCCTGCCGCCCGATGGCGGTTGCCGCGGCGTGCGCCGGATCGTGCTGACCGCCTCCGGCGGGCCGTTCCGCGGCCGCACGCGGGAATCGCTGGCCGACGTCACGCCGGCGCAGGCGGTCGCGCACCCGAAATGGTCGATGGGCCCGAAGATCTCGGTCGATTCCGCGACGCTGATGAACAAGGGCCTGGAACTGATCGAGGCGCACCACCTGTTCGCGATGCCGTCCAGCCGCCTCGACGTGCTGGTGCATCCGCAGAGCCTGGTGCATTCGCTGGTCGAGTTCATCGACGGCTCGACCCTCGCCCAGCTCGGCCTGCCGGACATGCGCACCGCGCTGGCGGTGGGCCTGGGCAGTCCGGAGCGCATCGCCTCGGGCGTCGCCGGCCTGGACCTGTTGCAGCACGGCCGCCTGGACTTCGAGGCGCCGGACCTGCGCGCATTCCCCTGCCTGCAGCTGGCCCGCGACGCGCTGGAGGCCGGCGGTACCGCACCGGCGGTGCTGAACGCCGCCAACGAAGTGGCCGTTTCAGCCTTTCTTCAGGGTCGCATGCGTTTTCTAGCCATTCCGGCGCTGGTCGAGCACACGCTTGCCGCGCTTCCTGCCGTCCCCGCGGAATCGCTGGACGTGCTGCGCGCGACCGACGCGCGGGCACGCGAGCTCGCGGGACTGGCGATCGAGACAGGTGCGGTCCGTTGAGCAAGCCGGTGAGCAAGCGCGATGTCTGAATTCCTCGGTTCGGTGTGGTGGCTGATCGTCAGCCTCGGCGTGCTGGTCACCTTCCACGAGTTCGGCCACTACTGGGTCGCGCGGCGCTGCGGGGTCAGGGTGCTGCGCTTCTCGGTCGGGTTCGGCCGCGCCCTGTGGTCGCGTCGCGGCCGCGACGGCACGGTCTACCAGGTCGCGATGATCCCGCTCGGGGGCTACGTGAAGATGCTCGACGAGCGCGAGGGCGACGTCGCCCCGGCCGAGGCCGCGCAGGCATTCAACCGCGCCTCGGTGTGGAAGCGCATCGCCATCGTCGCCGCCGGCCCCGTCGCCAACCTGGTCCTGTGCGTCGCGTTGCTGTGGGCGATGTTCGTCATCGGCCGTCCGGACTACGCGCCGGTCCTGGGCCAGGCCACCGGCATCGCCGCGGCCTCGGGCCTGCGCGGCGGCGACACCATCGATGCCGTCGGCGACCGCGCCACGCCGACCTGGAGCGAAGTCCACCTGGCGCTGCTGCCCGCCGCGCTCGACCATGCCGATGTCGACGTGCAGGTCACCGATGCCAACGGCCGCGCCGCGCAGCGCCGGCTGCAGCTGTCGCAGCTGCCGGCGGACTTCGACCAGCGCCGCATCACCCAGATGATCGGGGTCGTGCCCCGGCATTTCCTGCTGCCGCCGGTGGTCGGCCGGGTCACGCCGGATTCCGCCGCCTGGGGCGCGCTGGCCGAGGAAGACCGCATCACCGCCATCGATGGCGTGCCGATCCACTGGTTCGACGAGATCGGGCCGGCGGTGCAGCCGCTGGGCGAGCGCGACCGGCCGGCGATGATCGAGGTGCTGCGCGGCGGCGAACGGCTGGCGCTGGAGATCACCCCGACCCGTCTCGAACGCCCCGACGGCAGCCAGCTCTGGGCGCTGGGCATCGCCCCGCCCGCCAACCTGCCGGCACCGGAAAAGGACGCCGTGCAGCGCTACGGCCCGGTCGCCGCGGTGCCGGTGGCATTGCGCGAGGTCGGCCACCTGACCGGCCAGCTGGTCGGCATGGTTGGCCGCGCGTTCAGCGGGCGGCTGGCGATCGAGAACACCGTGTCCGGCCCGATCACCATCGCCCGGGCCGCCAATGCCTATGCCCAGCAGGGCGCGGCGTGGTACCTGACCATCCTGGCGCTGCTGTCGCTGAGCCTGGCGATCCTGAACCTGCTGCCGATCCCGCTCTTGGATGGCGGACACCTGTTGTATTACCTTATCGAGTTGGTCAAAGGCAGCCCTGTCAGCGAGCGCGCGATGGTGGCCGGACAGTATGTCGGGCTGGTCCTGCTGGCCAGCCTGATGGGTCTGGCGTTCTACAACGACATCCTGCAACTGGTGCGCTGACGCCTCCGAGACCCGCCTTCACCCGCACGACCTCCATCGCATACCGACGCGATGGGCACCTCCCCTACCGGATCCGATGATGACGCGAATGCCCGACCGCCGACTGCTTGCCCTCGCCCTTGCCGCGGCCATCGCCACGCCAGCCTGGGCCCAGACGGCGCCGTCGGAACCCGCAGCAACGGCACCGGCCGCGCTGCCCGCGCTGGCGCCGGCATCGGCCAGCAGCTTCACCGTCAGCGACATCCGCGTCGACGGCCTGCAGCGCATCGGCGCCGGCACGGTGTTCACCTACCTGCCGATCGAGCGCGGGGACACGGTCGACCAGAACCGGCTGTCCGACGCGATCCGCGCGCTGTACCGCACCGGCTTCTTCGAGGACATCCAGGTCGGCCGACAGGGCGACATCCTGGTGTTCTCGGTGACCGAGCGCCCGGCGATCAACCGGCTGACGCTGACCGGCAACAAGGACATCAAGACCGAGGACCTGACCCGGGGCCTCAACGACATCGGCCTGTCCGAGGGCGAGACCTTCGACCGCCTCGACCTCGACCGCGTCACCCAGGAACTGGTGCGCCAGTACAACAACCGCGGCAAGTACAACGTCAAGATCGAGCCGACGGTGTCGCGCCTGGACCGCAACCGCGTCGACATCGCCATCGCCATCGACGAGGGCAAGGCGGCCAAGATCCGCCACATCAACATCATCGGCAACGAGATCTACGACCTCGACACGCTGACCGACAACTGGGAATCGGGCGAATCCAACTGGCTCAGCTGGTACCGCCGCGACGACCAGTACTCGCGCGAGAAGCTCGAGGGCGACCGCGAGAAGCTGCACAACTTCTACCTCGACCGCGGCTACATCGACTTCAGCGAGGACAGCATCCAGGTCGCGATCAGCCCCGACAAGACCGACATGTTCATCACCGCCGGCATCACCGAGGGCGAGATCTACAAGGTGTCGGACGTGCAGATCACCGGCAACACGGTGCTGCCGAAGGAAGAGATCCAGAGCCGCGTGTTCGTCAACGAGGGCCAGGTGTTCTCGCGCGCGCTGCTGGAGCTGAGCTCCGACGCGATCACCGCCACGCTCGGCAACATCGGCTACGCCTTCGCCCAGGTCAATCCGATCCCGGAGGTCGACCGCGAGAACCGCACCGTGGCGATCAACCTGCAGGTCGTGCCGGGCCCGCGCGTCAACGTGCGCCGCATCCAGTTCCGCGGCAACACCCGCACCGCCGACGAAGTGATGCGCCGCGAGATGCGCCAGTTCGAGAACGCCTGGTACTCGCAGGCCGCGATCGACCGCTCCAAGGTCCGCCTGCAGCGCCTGGGCTACTTCGAGTCGGGCAGCGTCAACGTCGAGACCCAGCCGGTGCCCGGCACCAGCGACCAGGTCGACGTGATCTTCAGCGTTACCGAGACAACGTCGGGCAGCTTCGTGTTCGGCCTGGGCTACTCGCAGCTGGCCGGCGTCACCACGTCGGTGCAGCTGTCGCAGAACAACTTCCTCGGCAGCGGCAACCGCGTGTCGGTGGAGGCGCAGCGCAACGTGTACCTGCAGCGCTACTCGTTCTCGTTCATGAACCCGTACTTCACCGACGGCGGCATGTCGCTGGGCTACAACCTGTGGTGGCGCGAGTTCGACAACTCCGAGTTCAACACCGCGCAGTACTCGTCGACCAGCGCCGCCGGCCAGGCGATCCTCGGCATCCCGCTGACCGAGAACGACTCGTTCTCGCTGCTGTTCGGCGCCGACCGCAACCAGATCTACGCCTGGCGCGGTTCCTCGCCGGAGTCGATCGTCGACTACATCGACGCGTTCGGCTCGCGCACCTTCCACGCCTGGCGCAGCGAGCTGGCCTGGGCGCGCGACACCCGCAACGACTACCTGCAGCCGACCCGCGGCACGTTCCAGCGGGTGTCGCTGGAAACCACCCTGCCCGGCTCGACCGCCGAGTTCTACAAGCTCAACTACGAGATCTCCCGGTACTGGCCGATCAACCGCGCGCTGGTGCTCAACACCCGCGCCGAGATCGGCTACGGCGACAGCTATGGCGACGACGTCGTGCGCAACATCTGCTACACCGTGCCGACCGAGGACAACCCGACCCCGGTGCCCACCGACCCGTGCCTGCCGGACTCGGCGGACTACATCAAGACGGTCACCGCGACCGGGCTGCCGTTCTACGAGAACTTCTACGCCGGTGGCGCGCGCTCGGTGCGCGGTTTCCGCGACAACACCCTGGGTCCGCGCGAGACCGCGTTCGCCAGCAGCTACCTGCAGCCGATCGGCGGCGCGGTCAAGACGGTCGGCTCGATCGAGATGTTCTTCCCGCAGCTGATCAAGTCGCCGGCCGCGCGCATCTCGGCGTTCGTCGACTTCGGCAACGTCTACAAGGACATCGATTCCTGGGACGCCAAGGAACTGCGCGCCTCGGCGGGCGTGGCGCTGATGTGGCGCGCACCGGTCGGCCCGATCTCGATCAGCTACGCCTACCCGCTGCGCAAGCAAGACGAGGTCCGCGGCGGTGCTGGCGACCTGATCAAGGCCGGCGACGAGGTCGAGCGCCTGCAGTTCACCTTCGGCGGCGCGTTCTGACCGCGTCGCGCGACGCGACCACCGGCCCATGGCAGCAGACCACGCTCCCCATACCGCCGCGGCGCTCGCCGCGCGTTTCGACCTCGGCGTCCGCGGCGACGCCACGGTTGCGGTCACCGGCGTCGCGCCGCTGACGCGCGCCGGCCCGACCGAACTCGCGTTCCTGTCGAACCCGCGCTATCGCCCGCAGTTGGCCCACACCACGGCCGGCATCGTGGTCATGCGCGAGGCCGATGCCGACAGCTATGCCGGCACGGCACTGATCGCGCGCGATCCCTACGTCGCCTACGCGAAGATCGCCGCGCTGTTCGAACCCGCCGCCAACGCGCCCGCCGGCGTCCACCCGTCCGCGGTCATCGACCCGTCGGCGGTGGTCGATGCGACCGCGTCGATCGGCCCGCAGGTCTGCATCGGCGCCAACACCCGCGTCGGCGCGGGCACGCGCATCGGCCCCGGCTGCGTGATCGGCGACGACTGCGTGATCGGCGATGGCTGCGAGCTGGTCGCGCGGGTCACGCTGGTGACCCGCGTCCGCCTCGGCCAGCGGGTCACGATCCATCCGGGCGCGGTACTCGGCGCCGCCGGCTTCGGCCTGGCGATGGACGCCGGCCACTGGATCAACGTGCCGCAGCTCGGCGGCGTGGTGATCGGCGACGATTGCGACATCGGCGCCAATACCACGATCGACCGCGGCGCGCTCGACGACACCGTGATCGAGGAGGACGTCCGCCTCGACAACCTGATCCAGATCGGCCACAACGTGCGCATCGGCGCGCACAGCGCGCTGGCCGGCTGCGTCGGCGTCGCCGGCAGCACCCGCATCGGCCGCTACTGCCTGCTCGCCGGCAAGGCCGGGGTCGCGGGACATCTCGACATCTGCGACAAGGTCGTCATCCACGCGATGACGATGGTGTCCGCATCCATCACCGAGCCCGGCGAGTACTCGTCCGGCATTCCGGCGCAGCCCACCCGGGAATGGCGCAAGAATGCCGTGCGGATCCGCCAGCTCGATTCGCTCGCCCGCCGCATCGGCGGACGCGCAAAGGGGGAGGAATGACGCTGGACCCGACATTGCCGATCGACATCGACGGCATCCACAGGCTGCTGCCGCACCGGTACCCGTTCCTGCTGATCGACCGGGTGATCGAGTTCGAGGTCGGCAAGCGGGTGCTCTGCTACAAGAACGTTTCGGCCAACGAGCACTATTTCCAGGGCCATTTCCCCGGCCACCCGGTGATGCCGGGCGTGCTGGTGATCGAGGCGCTGGCGCAGGCCGGCGGCATCCTCACCCACCTGACCAAGGGCAAGGACTGCGAAGGCAACCTGTCGTACCTGGTCAAGGTCGACGCGGCGAAGTTCTCGCGCATGGTCGTGCCCGGCGATCGCCTGGAACTGGAAGTCTCGATCAAGCGCGAGATCCGCAACATGACGATGTACAGCGGCGTCGCCCGGGTCGACGGCCAGCAGGCCGCCTGCGCGGAGATCGTCTGCGCGGAAGTGAAGCGCTGACATGCGCGAGGCCGGGCCGCGGACCGATGCCATCCATCCCACGGCGGTCGTCGATCCCGGCGCGCGGCTGGGCGAGGGCGTGCGCATCGGTGCGTTCACCCTCGTCGGCGCGGACGTCGAGATCGGCGCCGGCACCGTCATCGGCCCGCACTGCAGCGTGCACGGACCGACCCGGATCGGTCGCGACAACCACATCCACGGCCACGCCGCGATCGGCGGCGAGCCGCAGGACAAGAAGTTCCGCGGCGAGCGCGTGGAACTGGTCATCGGCGACCGCAACACGATCCGCGAATTCGTCACCATCAACCGCGGCACCGGCGACGGCGGCGGCATCACCCGCATCGGCGACGACAACTGGTTGCTTGCCTACACCCACGTCGCCCACGACTGCATCGTCGGCAACCACTGCGTGTTCTCCAACAACGCCACGCTGGCCGGGCACGTCGAGGTCGGCGACCACGTCATCCTCAGCGGCTTCGTCGGCATCCACCAGTTCTGCCGCATCGGTGCGCATGCGTTCATCGGCATGGGCGCGTTCGTCAACGGCGACGTGCCGCCGTTCGTCATGGTCGCCCAGGACGGCTACGGCCGGCCGCGCGGCATCAACGCCGAGGGCTTGAAGCGGCGCGGTTTCGACAGTGCGCGCACCGCGGCGATCAAGCGCGCCTACCGCGCGCTCTACGTCTCCGGCGACTCGCTGGCCGAGGCCCGTGCGTGCATCGCCGAACTGGCCCGGGACAGCGACGACGTGCGCGCGTTCCTCGATTTCATCGACAGCGGCGAGCGGCCGTTGTTGCGGTGAAGCGGTAATTGGTGATTCGTGATGACCGAACATTCGTTCGTTGAAACGCCGTGATTCGGAAGAGCAGAATGCCGCCATCTGACCGATCGCGTGATCCTGCTTTGTCGAATCACCAATCACCAATCACGAATCACCCGACCAGGACCGCGCTCCGCGTGGCCCTGGTTGCGGGCGAAGCCTCCGGCGACCTGCTCGGCGCGGGGCTGATCGAACAGCTGCGCGCGCGCCACCCGGGCGCCGAGTTCGCCGGCGTCGGTGGCGATGCGATGCGCGCCGTCGGCCTCGATGCCTGGCACGACGCGTCGGAACTGGCGGTCATGGGCCTGTCCGAGGTGCTGCGGCACCTGCCGCGGCTGCTGCGCCTGCGCCGTGGACTGCGCAAGCGGCTGCTGGACTGGCGGCCGGACGTGTTCATCGGCATCGACGCGCCCGATTTCAACCTCGGGCTCGAACGTACGCTCAAGCGGCACGGCATCCGCACGGTGCACTACGTCAGCCCGTCGATCTGGGCCTGGCGGCAGGGGCGCGCGGCGAAGATCGGACGCAGCGCCGACCTGGTGCTGTGCCTGTTCCCGATGGAGCCGGCGATCTACGCCCGGCACGGCGTCGATGCGCGCTTCGTCGGCCACCCGCTGGCCGAACTGGTCGCACTCGACCCCGATCGCGCGGCCGCGCGCGCCGCGCTGCAGCTCGACGCCGCGGCGCCGGTGCTGGCGGTGCTGCCCGGTTCGCGGCTGGGCGAGATCGCGCGGCTGGGCGAGGTGTTCCTGGACGCCGCCGCGCGCGTCGCGGCGGAACTGCCGGGGCTGCAGATCGTGGTCCCGGCCGCCAACGCCGGCTGCCGCGCCGCATTGCAGGCACTGCTGGCCGGGCCACGGTTCGCCGCGCTGGACGTCCATCTGCTCGATGGCCAGGCGCGCACCGCGATGGTCGCCAGCGACGTGGTGCTGCTGGCCTCGGGCACCGCGACGCTGGAGGCGCTGCTGGCCAAGCGGCCGATGGTCGTGGGTTACCGCATCGCGCCGAGCACCGCCTTCCTGGTACGGCTGCTGAAACTGATGAAGGTCGACCGGTTCTCGCTGCCGAACGTGCTCGCCGGCCGCACCATCGCGCCGGAGCTGATGCAGGAGGACTGCACGCCCGGGAACCTGGCCGCGGCGGTGCTGCACTGGTTCCGCGACCCGGCCGCCGTCGCCGCGCTCGATCCGGTCTACCGCGACCTGCACCTGCAGTTGCGGCGCGGCGCCTCGTCCGCTGCCGCCGACGCCGTCGACAAGCTTGCGCTGCCGGCACTGCCGGGGCCGTCGCCGTGACCCGGCGCCTGCGCATCGCCGGCGTCGACGAGGCCGGACGCGGGCCGCTGGCCGGCCCCGTGGTCGTGGCCGCGGTGATCCTGCATCCGCGGCGCCCGCTCGACGGCCTCGACGACTCCAAGAAGCTCACGGAAAAGCGCCGCGAGGCGCTGTATCCGCAGATCACCGCCAACGCGCTGGCATGGCGGATCGAGTTCGTCGATGTCGACGAGATCGACCGCATCAACATCTTCCACGCGACGATGACCGGCATGGCCCGCGCGGTGCAGGCGCTGCTGCCGGCCGCGGAGCGGGTGCTGGTCGACGGCAACCGCCTGCCGCCGGGCCTCGCCTGCCCGGCGCGCGCAATCGTCGGCGGCGACGCGATCGAGCCGTCGATCATGGCCGCATCGATCCTGGCCAAGGTCGCGCGCGACCGGGCGATGGTCGCCATGCACGCGCGCTTTCCCGTCTACGGCTTCGACCGGCACAAGGGCTACGCCGCGCCGACCCACCTCGCCGCGCTGCAGGCGCATGGCCCCTGCCCCGCGCACCGGCGCAGCTTCGCCCCGGTGCGCACGGCGCTTGCCACCACGCCGACTTGCGACGACCTGTTCGACGCGGCCGTGGGCGTCAGTTGACGACATCGCCGCCCTGGTCGACCAACGGCATCATCACGCCGCGCCCGACTGCAACGATACCGATGCCTCCCGACGCCGAGCCGACGGCATCGCCCTGCCATTGCACCTGGTAGTGGTAGTGGCCGTCATCCAGCCCGCTGCCGAGTACGACCTCGCAGGCGCCGTCACGGTCCGGCCGATACACCGGAAATGGCCCACTCCCTTTGGGTCCTGAAACAGTCTCCGGCACTGCGCCGCGGTCCGCATGCAAAGGCCTGTCGAACACCAGATAGAATCCGCCGGCATCGCCTGGACGCATGGTCCAGACGATCCTCGTCCCTGGATCCGCGGACACCGTCTCCGGCCAGACCGCCAGCGATCCGTCCGCGGCCGCTTCGATTTCAACCCTCACCTCCCCTACGGGGGGCGGCGTGGCACCGGACGGGGTCGTCGAACGCTTCATTCCCATTGCAGTTCTCCTGTTGGCAGCCCTGGGGCTGGATGGGGACTCCCGGATCGCGCGATGCAGGTCATCGCATGCCGCGCCCGGCGGCGGGTGCGATACCGGAGATACCGGAAAGGAAGGGATTGCCTGTGATCCTGTTGTCGGTGACGCCGGCGGCACGCGCATCGGCGATGCGCTGCCGTGCCTCGTCGCTGCGTCCAAGCGCCGTCAGGGTCTGCGCGTTGAGCAGGGCCACCTCGCCGCTGGCCGCCCCCACCGCCTCGGCGCGCGTGACGAATCCGGCGGCTTCTTCGCCCCGGCCCACGCGTGTCAGGTACCAGCCGTGCGCGGCGAGGGCGATCGCATCCTGGTCCCGGGTCGCCAGATAGCCTTCGGATATCGCCAGCGCATGCCGGTAGGCATCTGCCGCCTGTGCCGCCGTGGCCGGCGCGGCCTGCAGCGCATTGCCGAGGTTGCCCCACAGGAACGGATTCTTCGGATCGAGCGCCAGTGCCCTGCGCAGCAGGTCCGCCGCCCGGGCGTAGTCGGCTTCGATGAAATGGATCTCGGCCAGGTTGCCCAGCGCCGGCGCAGACGGTGCGATCCGCAGCGAACGCTCCAGCGCCGCGGCCGCGGCCGGCAGGTCGCCTGTGGTCAGGTACACGCCCGCCAGACTGCTCAATAGCCCGGCATCGTCCGGGCGCAGTTCGCTGGCCTTGCGATAGGCGGCGATGGCCGACGGCATGTCCCCGGCCAGATAGTGCTGGTAGCCGAGCCGGCTGTGGATGCCGGCGTTGCCGGGACTGGCCGCGAGCGCCTGGCGGAAGTAGCCGGCGGCCGCCGGATGGTCGCCCTGCGCCGCAGCCAGTTGTGCAAGGCCGGTGTAGGCGCCGGCGGCGCGCGCCGGATCGCGCAGCGCCCGGTCGTAGTGGGCGCGGGCCTGGGCGGTTTCGCCGAGGATGCGATGCAGGTCGGCCAGCGCCAGCGCGACCTCGCTGGATTCCGCATCCATGTCGCGGGCCAGCGCGCAGGCCGCCCTGGCCTGGCCGAGGAACGAGGCGTTGCGCTGGTTGGCATAACGGACCAGTTCGGCCCGGCAGATCCCGGCCTGCGCACGGGCGAAGCCGGCGTCCTCGTCGAGCGCGCCACGAAAATGCACGATCGCATCCTCGGTGCGGGGATCGGCCGGCGGAGATGCCCGCAGCGCCTGCAGTCCGCGCAGATAGGACGCGAAGGCCACGGGGCTGGAGGTCGGCTGCAGGCGCCGGTCGAGCGCGGCCCGTTCGGCCGGCACCACGTCCAGCAGCGCGGCCAGCACTTCGTGGGCGATCTGGCGCTGGGTCTCGAAGATCCGGCTGTCGTCGCGGTCGAAGCTGCGGCTCCACAGCACGTAGCCGGTGCCGGTATCGCTCAGGCGTGCATTGATGCGCAGCTTGCCGTCCTCGCGGCGCACGCTGGCATCGAGCACGGTGGCGATGCCCAGGCGCCTGCCCAACGCCCTGGGGTCGCGCTCGGGCGGGGCGCTGTCGCCGGGAATGTAGGCCGCCACGGTCAAGCCCTGCACACCGGCCAGCGCATCGTGCATCTCGATCGCCAGGCCCTCGGCGAACCAGCCGTCCTCCGGGCGATCGCCGAGGCTGACGAACGGCAACACGGCGATCGAGGCCGGTCGCGGCGGCGCCGTGGCGTCACGTTGCTGCCAGGCCCAGACCGCCGCCAGCAATGCCAGCAGCGACAGCAGTGCGACCCGCGCCCGCACACCCGCCGGGCGCACCCGCTGGGCAGGCGCGGCCGTGCCGGACGGCACGGTTCCGGCCGTCACGCCCAGGGGAATGCCGGCCGCCGCGGACGCAACATCGCCCGCGTCTGCGGAATGCGCCGACGCGGGGTCCGGCAGCGGCACATCGGTGGGCGATGACGGCGTTTCCAGCAATTTGCCGACGAACATGTAGCCGATCGCATGCCGGGTCTGGATGTAGCGCGGGGGCTGGCCGCGGTCGTCCATCGCACCGCGCAGCTGCGCCACGGCACGGGTCAGCACCCCGGAGGTGACGTGGCGGTGGCCCCAGACGAGATCCAGCAGCACGTCCTTGGGAACCAGCTCGCCGGCCCGCTCCAGCAGCGCCAGCAGCACCACGAAGGCCTTCGGCTCCAGTGCGACCGGCTGGCCGGCGCGCAGCAGCGTACGTGCGCCGACGTCGACGACGACATCGCCGAACCGGTAGCGCCCCCGGCCCGGTCCACCACCGGCAGTGGCGTCGCCATCTGGCTGCATCGGCAACCCCTCATCGAAACCTTCGGAAAAACCTCGCCAACCGGGTCGATCCATGGCGAAAGCCGCGCCGGTTCCTCATGACCGCCCCGCCCGCGCGGCGGAAGCTGTCCAGGCGCCGGACAGGCGCGCATCCAACCCTGGACATCCGCCCCTGGCCGTCCGTACCCCCGGATGGCCACCACGAAAACGGAGCACCGTCATGTACGCAAACGCCATTCATACGCAACTCCAGCCACTGCCCGCGACGACGCAATCGCGCACCGCCGGCCACGGCCGCCGCCGCAGGGTCGGCCAGCTGGTCGTCGACGAGCGCCGGCTGGCACGCTTCAACCGCCTGCTCAAGGCACTGGGCCATGCCACCGGCCTGGACATCGACCAGCTGGCCACGTTCGGTCGCACGCTGGCCGCCACCACGCCCGGCCAGACCACCCCGGACTGGATCCACCACCGGTTGCAGCAGGGCGAACTGCTGTCCCGGATGCTCGGCGATCGCGACTGGGCACCCGGCAGCGAGCCTGGCGGCGGCCGGGTCGCATTCCTCGGCCGGGTCGTGCTGGGCTACCTGCGCAGCCGCGACGACCTGATTCCCGACGACACGCCGGGCATCGGCCGCCTCGACGATGCCATCGTCGTCGACGTGGCCTGGCCGATGCTGGCCGGTGAGGCCGCCGCCTATCGCGACTTCTGCCGGCTGCGTGACGCGGAGGCCCGGCTGCGTGGCTGCGCGGCCGGAGGGTTCCGCTTCACCCGCAGCGACTGGCGCGCGGCGCGGCGCGCCGAGGTGGCGCTGCAGCGCCTGCGCAACCGGATCCGCGACAGCAGCTACCTGCCCGCGGCGGCGGCACGGTTCCGGGTCCATTGAAGTATGTCTCCATCGAGGCGCAGCGACGGCATGCAGATGGTCGCCCAGCAACATGGCCGCGGGACCCGGTGCCCGCGCGCTACGGCGCCGTCGCTGCGCCCCGTTCATCGCGCGTTGCCGCGGCCCCTGCGGCTCCGGCCACGCCTGGCTGGCCGGCGACGCGCACGCAACGGTGCGCGCGCCCTGTCAAGCCTTGTCCCCCCTGCGTGCCGGGCCTACTCTGATCCTCCGGCCGCCACGCCCCTGCAATGCCCGCCCGTTTCGTCCACCTCAACGTCCACAGCGAATACTCGCTCGCCGATTCGACGATCCGGATCAAGGCGCTGGTCAAGCGCTGCGCGGCGCTCGGGCAGCCGTCGGTCGCGGTGATCGACCGCAACAACCTGTTCGCGCTGGTCAAGTTCTACCGCGCGGCCGAGGCCGCCGGCATCAAGCCGGTGATGGGCGCGGACATCGCGATCGCCGACGGCGACGCGCCGGCCGCCGCGCTGACCCTGCTGTGCCGCGACCACGACGGTTACCTGTCGCTGTCGCGGCTGCTGACGCGCGCGTGGATGGAAGGGCATCGCACCGATGGCGTCGTCGTGCGCCCGGACTGGCTGCGCGACTGCAATACCGGCCTGTTCGCGATCGCCGGACGCCACGGCCCCGCGGCGAAGCTGCTGGCCGGCGGCCGCGAGGACCTGGCGCGGCAGTGGTATGCGAACTGGCGCCAGGTGTTCGACGACCGCCTGTTCCCGCAGCTCACCCGCTGCGGTTTCGACGACGAGGCCGCGCACAACGCGCTGGCGTTGCAGGTCGCCTCCGACCACGGCCTGCCGGTCGTCGCCGGCAACGAGGTGCGCTTCCTCGATGCCGAGGGCTTCGACGCCCACGAGGCGCGCGTGTGCATCGCCTCGGGCCGGGTACTGGACGACCCGCGGCGGCCGCACCTCTACACCCGCGAGCAGTACCTCAAGTCCGGCGACGAGATGGCGGCGCTGTTCGCCGACGTGCCCGACGCGATCGACAACACGCTGGCGCTGGCGCAGCGCTGCAACCTCGAACTGCGGCTGGGCACCTATTACCTGCCGGCCTACCCGGTGCCCGACGACGAGACCCTGGACAGCTGGATCCGGGTGCAGGCGCGCGAGGGGCTCGAGGAGCGGCTGGCGAAGTATCCGCTGGCGCCGGGCCACACCCGCGAGAGCTACCTCGAGCGGCTGGAGGTCGAGCTCGACGTCATCATCAAGATGGGGTTCCCGGGCTACTTCCTGATCGTCTCGGACTTCATCAAGTGGGCCAAGGAGCACGACATCCCGGTCGGCCCGGGGCGCGGCTCGGGCGCCGGCTCGCTGGTCGCCTGGGCGCTGAAGATCACCGACCTCGACCCGCTGCCCTACGACCTGCTGTTCGAGCGCTTCCTCAACCCCGAACGCGTGTCGATGCCCGACTTCGACATCGACTTCTGCATGGACCGGCGCGACGAGGTCATCGACTACGTCGCCGCGAAGTACGGCCGCGACCGGGTCAGCCAGATCATCACCTACGGCACGATGGCGGCGAAGGCGGTCGTGCGCGATGCCGGCCGCGTGCTGGGCTATCCCTACGGCATGGTCGACAGCGTCGCCAAGCTGGTGCCGATGACGCTCGGCATCGGCCTCGAGGATGCGCTGGGCCGCACCGAGAAATCGCGCAGCGACGACGCCTGGCGCTCGGACGAACTGATCGCGCGCTACCACGACGAGGACGACGTCCGCGACCTGCTGGACCTCGCGCTGCAGCTCGAGGACCTGACCCGAAACGCCGGCAAGCACGCCGGCGGCGTGGTCATCGCCCCGTCGCCGCTGTCGGACTTCTGCCCGCTGTTCGCCGAGCACGACGAGGGCGGCCGCGGCCGCAACCCGGTCACCCAGTTCGACAAGGACGACGTCGAGTCGATCGGCCTGGTCAAGTTCGACTTCCTCGGCCTGCGCACGCTGACGATCATCGACTGGGCGGTGAAGGCGATCAATCGAAGCCGGGGCCAGGCCTCTCCTCTCGACATCGCCGCCCTCCCCCTCGACGACCCGGAGACCTACCGGCTGTTCGCCCGCGGCGACACGGTCGCGGTGTTCCAGTTCGAATCGCGCGGCATGCGCGAGCTGCTCAAACGCGCGCAGCCCGACACCTTCGAGGACATCATCGCGCTCGCCGCGCTGTTCCGGCCCGGCCCGCTGGGCTCGGGGATGGACAGGGAATGGGTCGACCGCAAGCACGGCCGCACCGACGTGACGTATCCGCATCCGTCGCTCGAACCGGTGCTCTCGCCGACCTACGGCGTCATCGTCTACCAGGAACAGGTGATGCAGATCGCCCAGGTCCTGGCCGGCTATTCGCTGGGCGGCGCCGACCTGCTGCGCCGCGCGATGGGCAAGAAGAAGGCCGAGGAGATGGCCAAGGAGCGCGCCAAGTTCGAGGCCGGCGCGGCGGCCAACGGCGTCGACCCGAAGGTGGCGACGTCGATCTTCGACCTGATGGAGAAGTTCGCCGAGTACGGCTTCAACAAGTCGCACTCGGCCGCCTACGCGCTGGTCGCCTACCAGACCGCGTGGCTGAAGGTGCACTACCCGGCCGAGTTCATGGCCGCGGTGCTGTCCTCGGACATGGACAACACCGACAAGGTCACCGGCTTCCTCGAGGAAGCGCGCGCGCAGGGCATCGAGGTGCTGCCGCCGGACGTCAACGCATCGGCCTACATGTTCGAGGCGACCGATCCGAAGACCATCCGCTACGGCCTGGGCGCGGTGAAGGGCGTCGGCCGCGGCGCCTGCGAGGCGATCATCGAGGCGCGCGGCGACGGCTACCGCGACCTGTTCGATTTCTGCAAGCGGGTCGACTCGGGTCGCCTCAACAAGCGCACGCTCGAGGCGCTGGTGCACGCCGGCGCGCTCGACGCGCTGGCCGGCAACCGCGCCTCGCTGATGCTGCAGCTGCCCGAGGTGCTGAAGGCCACCGACCAGATCGCGCGCAACCGCGATGCCGGCATCTTCGACATGTTCGGCGGCGGCGGTGCGCCGGACATCCAGATCGAGCTGCCGACCTGCGCGGAATGGCCACTGCAGCAGAAGCTCGCCGGCGAACGCGAGACCCTGGGCCACTATCTCAGCGGCCACCCGCTCGACCCCTACCGAGACGAGCTGCGCGCACTGGTCGGCCACGATCTCGGCCAGCTCGACGAGCTGTGGGCCGCGCGCAGCGACGACAAGGGTGGCAAGAGCTGGCGCCCGGAGACCACGGCGATCGTCGCCGGCCTGGTCATGGCGGTGCGCAAGCGCGGCGAGAGCCAGGCCTTCGTGCAGATCGAGGACGGGCGCGGACGGCTGGAATGCGCGTTCTTCGCCGAGGCCTGGTTCGAACATGCGCAGTTGCTGACCCGCGACCGCATCCTGCTGATCGAGGGCGGCCTGCGCGAGGACGAGTTCAGCGGCGGCTTCTCGCTGCGCGCGCGCCGCGCCTGGGATTTCGACCTGGTCTGCCAGCAGCACGCGCAGCGGCTGGCGCTGCAGCTGGACCTGCGCGTGCCGGGCTCGCTGGCGCAGGTCGAGAAGCTGCTGGCGGAGCGCCGCCCCGGGCAGACGCCGCTGCGCTTCGACCTGCTGCTGCCGGCCGGCAGCGCCGGCACCCTGGACCTCAACGGCAGCCAGGGCGTGCGCATCGACGCCAGCCTGCCGGGCAACCTGCGCGCCCTGCCCGGCGTGCGCAAGGTCAGGCTGGCGCTGTCGCGGCCGTGGGCCAACGGCTGAGAGGCTTGAAAGCCGGACGGCCGATGCCGGCATGCCGCCGCGACCGGGAACCACCGGACACCGCCCGGGAAACACGAAGGCCCGCCGCCGCAGGACGCGACGGCGGGTCCGTCAGCGGCGCCGGCCGGAATCAGTGACCGCCGGAATCGTGGCGGCGGCTGGATTCGAACAGGAACCAGGTGCGGCGCTCGGTCTCGTCGATCCACACCTCGATCAGGCTGGCGGTGGCGATGTCCTGGTGTTCCTCGCACACCCCGTGCGCCTCGCGCAGGCGGGCGGCCAGGTCCCGGTTGTCGCCGCACAGCTCGGCCAGCATGTCGGAGGGCTCGACGTAGTCGGCGTTGTTGTCGAGCACGCGCTGCTCGCGGGCGATCTGGCCGATCGAGCGCAGGGTCAGCCCGCCGAGCTTGCGCACGCGTTCGGCGATCGGATCGGTCATCGCGAACAGCTGGTCGCCCTGCTCGTCGAGCATCAGGTGGTAGTCGCGGAAATGCGGGCCGCTGACATGCCAGTGGAAGTTCTTGGTCTTCAGGTACAGCGCGAACACGTCCGCCAGGATCGCGTTGAGCGCGCCCGAGATGTCACGGGTCGCGTCGGGATGCAGGTCGGTGGGCGTGAGCAGCGGCGCGTCGCGCAGGCGCTTGGCCTCGGCCTTGCCGGCGGCGCTGCTCTTCTTCGTATCGGGCTTGCTTTTCGTCTTCTTGGCCATGGTGTCCTCCAACGGATCAGGTTGTGGCGGTACTGGAAAAGGGGTGGAAAACGCGGGATGGAAAAATCCGGAATCCTTGCGGGGCCGTAGACGGCGCATCGCGCGCTGCCGGCGATACCGGCAATACACCGCGCCGATGACGGACGTCACCGCGACTGGGCGATCACCTCGGCAATGACCTGCTGCAGCGTATCGAAATCGCCCTGGAACAGCGCGCCGTTGACGTAGAAACCGGGCGTGCCGTTGACCCCGCTGCGCACGCCGCCCATGAAATCGTGGCGGATGCGTGCCTCGACCGCGGGCGACCGCATCGCCTCCGCCACCCTGGCCTCGTCGAGCGACAACGCGCGCAGCCCGGCTTCCAGCCCCTCGGCGCCGTAGGGCACCCAGTCGTCCTGGTTCTCGTAGAGCCAATCGTGCATGTCCCAGAAGCGCCCCTGCGCCGCGGCGCCTTCGGCGACCTCGGCCGCCAGCCGCGCGAACGGATGCGCCTCGGCCAGCGGGAAGTGCCGGAACACGAATGCGACATCGGCGCCGTGGCGACGCTGGATCGCCTTGACCAGCGGATACGCCATCGCGCACGCCGGGCACTGGAAGTCGCCGTACTCGACCAGGGTCACCGGCGCACCGGGATCGCCCTGGATGTGGTCGTCGGCCGACACCGGCACCGCGAGCGTCGTGCTCACTTGCCCGGCTCCGGCGCCGCCTTGCCGGCGGCATTGCCGGGCAGCGCGTCGAGCGCTTCGAGGATGCCGTCGGCGCCGGGATTGACGCCCATTGGCGAGAGGTAGCTCCAGCGGATGATGCCCTCGCCGTCGATGACGAACAGCGCACGCTCGGCGACGCCCGCCTCGGCCGCGTAGACCCCGTAGGCTTTGGCGACCTCGCCCTTGGGCTCGAAGTCCGACAGCAGCGGGAAATGGTAGTGGCGCTGCTCCGACAGCGCGACGTGGCTCCAGATGCCGTCGACCGAGATCGCCAGCAGCTGCGCGTGCCGGTGCGCGAACTCCTCGACCAGTTCGTTGTACAACGCGAGCTGGTCGCCGCACACCGGGCTCCAGTCGGCCGGGTAGAACGCGAGGATCACGTTGCGGCCCCGGAACTCGGACAGCGACACGGTCTGGTCGGGGGTCGAATGCAGCGCGAAATCCGGGGCCCGGGTGCCGGGCTCGAGAATGCTCATGGGTGAATCCTGTACATGGGTCGATGGTCTGTATGGACGCCCGGACGGGAAGCCGGACTGCCGGCGCATGCCGGGCGTGTCGTGCACCGGTTCCATCCCCCACGGTGCGAACCCACCTGCATGTCCCCGTTCATGAAGCATGCGCCGCCGGATGTGAGGATTTCGTCATCCGTGCCCGGCGGACAGGCGCCGATGCCACCGGGCGGCCATCGCCGGCCGGTACCGCACGGCCCGGTACGGTGCCGGCGGGTCCGGTCCGCTAAACTGTGGCCTTTCCGGCTCGCAGCCCGCGCATGAATCCCAACTATCTCGACTTCGAACAGCCCATCGCCGATCTGGAGGCGAAGATCCAGGAGCTGCGCCAGGCCAGCGATGGTCCGGCGGTCAACATCGATGCCGAGCTGGCCACGCTGCGCGACAAGCTGCGCAAGCGCACCGCGCACATCTTCCGCGACCTGACCCCGTGGCAAGTCTCGCAGCTGGCCCGGCACCCGCAGCGGCCCTACACCAACGACTACATCAAGGCCTTCTGCGACGAGTTCGAGGAACTGGCCGGCGACCGCGCCTATGCCGACGATGCCGCGATCGTCGGCGGCCTGGGCCGCATCAACGGCCGCAGCGTGGTCATCATCGGCCACCAGAAGGGACGCGACACCAAGACCAAGGTGCGCCGCAACTTCGGCATGCCGCGGCCCGAGGGCTACCGCAAGGCGCTGCGGCTGATGAAGATGGCCGAGCGCTTCAAGCTGCCGCTGCTGACCTTCATCGACACCCCCGGCGCGTATCCGGGCATCGGCGCCGAGGAACGCGGCCAGTCCGAGGCCATCGCCCGCAACCTGATGGAGATGTCCGGGCTCAGGACCCCGATCATCTGCACGGTGATTGGCGAAGGCGGCTCGGGCGGCGCACTGGCGATCGGCGTCGGCGACTGCACGGTGATGCTCGAATACAGCACCTATTCGGTGATCTCGCCCGAGGGCTGCGCGTCGATCCTGTGGAAGGACGCGGCCAAGGCGCGCGATGCCGCGGAGCAGCTCGGCCTGACCGCCAGGCGGCTGCTGTCGCTGGGCCTGATCGACAAGGTGGTGCGCGAGCCCATCGGCGGCGCCCACCGCAATCCGCGCCAGACCGCGACCCGGCTCAAGGCCGTGCTGATGAACGAGCTCGACGTGCTGGAGGAACTCTCGATTCCCGACCTGCTCGAGCGCCGCTACCAGCGCCTGCGCGGCTACGGCGCGTACGACGCGGCCTGAGTGGCTGAGCGTTAATCGCCCGACTACTGCGACCGTCGCCGAACGCCCATGGCGGCGGCGCGCAGGGCGACGCTCTCGCTACGGCGTTCGATTGACTCTCAACCGCTGAGTCCGGCGCCAACCGGTATCCACGGCGCCCGACGGGCGCGCGTCCACCACCGGCAGCCCGCGCGGTATCACCACGCCCGCAGGTACTGCGCCGGCGCGTCGATCTCCGCGCCCAGCGCCTTCGCGGCGTGGTACGGGAAGTACGGATCGCGCAGCAGCTCGCGCGCCAGCAGCACTACGTCGGCGTCGCCGCCGGCAACGATGCGCTCGGCCTGCTGCGGTGTCGTGATCAACCCGACCGCGCCGGTCGCCACCCCGGCCTCGCGGCGGATGCGTGCGGCGAACGGGACCTGGTAGCCCGGGCCGAGCGTGATCGCCTGCCGCGGCGACAGTCCGCCGCTCGAGGCATCGACCAGATCGACCCCGCGCGCGGCCGCCAGCCTGGCCAGTTCCACGCTCTGCGCGACGTCCCAGCCGCCGTCGACCCAGTCGGTCGCCGAGATCCGCAGCCACAGCGGCAAGCTGTCCGGCCAGACCTCGCGCACCGCGTCGATGACCTCCAGTACCAGCCGCGTCCGCCCTTCGAACCCGCCGCCGTAGGCATCGTCGCGCCGGTTCGACAGCGGCGACAGGAACTGGTGCAGCAGGTAGCCATGCGCGGCGTGGATCTCGACCAGTTCGAACCCGGCTTCGAGCGCGCGCACCGCCGCGTCGTGGAAGGCCGACACCACGCGCGCGATGCCCGCCGCGTCCAGTGCCTGCGGCTGCGGGTACGCATCGTCGTAGGCCAGCGCCGACGGCGCCACGACCGTCCAGCCACCGGCATCGGCGGCCACCGCGCCGTGTCCGCGCCAAGGCGCGAACGTGCTGGCCTTGCGCCCGGCATGCGCCAGCTGGATCGCCGGCACCGCGCCCTGCGCGCGCACGAAGGCCGCGACCGGCGCCCAGGCCTCGGCCTGCGCGGCGTTCCAGATGCCGGTGTCCTCGGGCGAGATCCGGCCCTCGGGCAGCACCGCGCTGGCCTCGGCGATCACCACCGCGGCGCCGCCGACCGCGCGGCTGCCCAGATGGACCAGATGCCAGTGCGCCGGCATGCCGTCGCGCGCGGAGTACTGGCACATCGGCGAGACCGCGAGACGGTTGCGCAGCGTCAGTCCACGCTGGCGCAGCGGCGAGAACAATGCGGACATGGGGGGCTCCTGCAGGGGAAACCCCGACTGTAGGCGGCCGTGTCCACGGCGGCGAGCCGTTTCGCCGGATCGCTGCATTGCAGTCGCGTGCCGTTGCCCGGCTCGCTTTGCGGTTCGACACATCAAAGGCGGTCAGCCAAGGCCAGAGCACAGCAACAGCAGAAGATCGTACCGCCACGATGGCACCATGCCCCCATGCGTCCCGCCTCCCCGCCCACCGACCTGGTCCTGCCGCCGCCCCCCGCCACGGGCCCGCTGCTGGTCGGCTTCAGTGGCGGCCTGGACTCGACCGTGCTGCTGCATCGCCTCGCACGGGATTCGGCGCTGCGCGCGCATGGCCTGCGGGCGCTGCATGTGCACCACGGCCTGCAGCCTGCTGCCGATGCCTGGGCCGCGCATTGCCGCGAAGTCTGCGCAATGCTGGACGTCCCGCTGGACGTGGCGACGGTGACGGTCGCGCGCGACAGTGCGCTGGGCCCGGAAGGCGCGGCGCGCGTGGCCCGGCATGCGGCGTTCGCCGACGCGCTCCAAGCCGGTGGGATCCTGGTGCTGGCGCACCATCAGGGCGACCAGGCCGAGACCTTCCTGCTGCGCGCGTTGCGCGGCGCCGGACCCGACGGGCTGGCGGCGATGCGGCCCGTGCGTCCGTTCGCGCGCGGCCTGCTGTGGCGGCCGCTGCTCGGCCTGCCGCGCGCGGCGCTGGCGGACTACGCGCGTGCGCACGCGCTGGCGTGGATCGAGGACCCGAGCAACGCCGGCGACGACCCGGATCGCAATTTCCTGCGCAACCGGGTGCTGCCGCTGCTGCGCACGCGCTGGCCGCATGCCGGCGCCGCGTTCGCCACGGCCGCGGCGCTGCAGGCGGATGCGGTCGACCTGCTCACACCGGACGATGCCGATGCGCTCGCGCAGGCGCGCAGCGCAGACCCGCGGGTGCTGCGCATCGCCGCGCTGGCGGCGCTTGCGCCCGCGCGTCGTGCCCGCGTGCTGCGGCGCTGGATCCACGAATGCGGGCTCGCGCCGCTGCCGGCCGCCGGCATCGCGTGGTGCGCGGCGGAAGTCGCGGCGCCGGCGTCGGACCGCAATCCGCGCTTCGACTGGCATGGCTGCCGGCTGCAGCGCTGGCGCGGTCTGCTGCATGCGGATGTGGTGCGTGCGCCGCTGGATGCCGGCTTCCACGCCGAATGGTCCGGCGCGTCGCCGTTGCCGTTGCCGGGCGGCGGCCTGCTGGCGCTCGACGGCGCGCCCGTCACGTCCGCGCCGTGGCCGCTGACCGTCCGTGCGCGCCGGGGCGGCGAGCGGATCGTGCTGCCGGGACGCCGCCACTCGCATGCGCTCAAGCACGTGCTGCAGTCGTTGGCGGTCCCGCCCTGGCTGCGCGCGCAGCTGCCGCTGCTGTCCGATGGCGATGGCCGGGTGCTGGCCGCCGGCGACCTGGTCCACGACGCCGGCTTCGATGCCTGGCTGCGCGACAGTGGCGCGGTGCTGCGCTGGCAGCCGCCGGGTGACGGCGGTGTCGGCTGATCGCGGCGATGGATCGATTAGAATCGCCGCATGCCGAAGAAAGCCGCCACCGCCGACACCCCCTCGCCCGTTGCCGACTTCGAGAACGCGCTGGGCCAGCTCGAACGGCTGGTCGAGAAGATGGAAGGCGGCGAGATGAGCCTGGAGGAATCGCTCGGTGCCTACGAGCGCGGCGTCGGCCTGTACCGCCGCTGCCAGCAGGCGCTCGAGGACGCGGAGCTGCGCGTGCGCCTGCTCAGCGATCCCGCCGCGCCCGAGCGTGCGCAGCCGTTCGCCGACCTGCCCGACGACGGGCGCGATGCCTGACGCGCCGATGACGCCGGCCGGCGCGCCGGTCGACGCACGCATCGCCGGCTGGCGCACGCGTACCGACATCGCGCTGCAGCGCGCGCTCGATACCTGCGAAGGTGGCGACCCGCGCCTGCTGGCCGCGATGCGCCATGCGGTGCTGCTCGGCGGCAAGCGCATGCGCCCGCTTCTGGTGCACGCGACAGCGCATGCTCTCGGCGCCGCGGCGGACGCCGCCGACGCACCGGCCACGGCGGTCGAACTGGTGCATGCCTATTCGCTGGTCCACGACGACCTGCCGGCGATGGACGACGACGCCCTGCGCCGCGGCCAGCCGACGGTGCACGTGGCCTTCGACGAGGCGACCGCGATCCTCGCCGGCGATGCGCTGCAGACGCTGGCGTTCTCGACGCTCGCGGCCGGCACGGCATTGCCGGATGCGGCGCGGCTGCAGATGGTCGCGGTGCTGGCGGAGGCCACCGGGGCATCGGGCATGTGCGGCGGGCAGGCGCTCGACATCGCCGCGACCGGCGCCGGCACGATCGGCCTGCCGGCGCTGGAACGGCTGCATGCGCTGAAGACCGGCGCCCTGCTCCGCGCTTCGGTCACGCTGGGCGCGCTGGCGGCCGGCGTCGATGCCTCTACGCGTGCGCGCCTGGACACATTCGCCGGCGCGCTCGGCCTCGCGTTCCAGATCCGCGACGACCTGCTCGACATCGAGGGCGACAGCCACACCCTCGGCAAGACCGCCGGCAAGGACGTCGCCCAGGACAAGGCCACGTTTCCCGCACTGATCGGCGTCGACGGCTCGCGCAGGCGGCTGGCGGAACTGGCGCAGCAGATGCACGACGCGCTGGCGTCTTTCGGCCCCGCCAGCCAGCCGCTGGCGGAACTCGGCCGGCGCGCGATCGAACGCGACCACTGAGCGCCCGGCGCTGCCGCAGGGCAGCGCTCGATCCAGCATCAGGCAGGGGAACCGCCTTCAGGCAACGGGTCGCCCCCGGCGCCTCGATCGTAGGTCGGGGCAACGCCCCCGACGCGGTACGCCCGGTCACCCCGCATCGACGAATCCCCTGACACCTCGTGAACCCGGACACCACGCGCGTCGGCCGCGTGGGGCCGACCTACGCAAGGCGCGCGCCTTCCCTGGAGTTGGGTGAAGAACCCAAAAAAAAAGCCGGGAGCGGTTTTTGACATCGCACAGGCGATGGCCCGAAGGGTTGCCGCCACGGACGGCGGGCCACAAAAAACCCCGGCACAGGGCCGGGGTCGATATTGCGGCTGCGACGCGCGGATTACTTGATCAGGCGCAGCGCGACCGGGTAGCGGTAGTGCTCGCCGTTGTTGGCCTTCAGCCCGGCGATGATGAAGAACACGACCGTGGCGATCCAGAACAGGAACGACAGCGGGCTGGCCAGGCCGAACGTGACGATCGTCACGATGAACAGTGCGACATAGACCAGGATCGTGGTGATGCAGAAGTTCAGCGCTTCCTTGGACTGGTCGATCAGGAACGCCTTCTCCGGCTTGTCCTTGTTGATCAGCCAGATGATCAGCGGCACGAGGAAGTTGAAGATGATGCCCGACAGATGGGTCAGCATCGCCAGCGTGCGGTCGTCCTGGCTGACGGCGGCGCCGGCGGGTGGCTCGTGGTACTCGCTCATGGTGGGTCCCCAAACGATGGATGGATAACTGTGCCCGGTGCAGGCCGCGGTGCGGCACGCCGCCCTGCGGCGGCTGGCCTGTCGAGAATACGTCATTCTCCGCCGGCAACGGTCATCCGGCCGACGAGGATCGAGCCGGTACGCACGTGCGAGCGCGGATCGACATCGCTGCCGACCGCCGCGATGTTGGCGAACATCTGTTTCAGATTGCCTGCAATGGTGATGCCGTCGACCGGGTGCACGATTTCGCCGTTCTCGACCCAGAAGCCGCCGGCGCCGCGCGAGTAGTCGCCGGTCACCGCGTTGACGCCCTGCCCCATCAGCTCGGTGACCAGCAGGCCGGTGCCCATGTCGCGCAGCATCGCGTCGAGGTCGCCGGCATTGCTGGCGATCTGCAGGTTGTGCACGCCGCCGGCGTTGGCGGTGGTCTGCAGGCCGAGCTTGCGCGCCGAGTAGCTGCCCAGCACGTAGCGCTGCAGCACGCCGGCCTCGACCAGCGCCGAGTCGCGCGTCGCCACGCCTTCCGCATCGAATGCCGCCGAGCGGAAACCGCGCGTCAGGAACGGCCGCTCGACGATCGAGAACCAGTCGGGGAACAGCTGGGTGCCCGCGCTGTCGAGCAGGAAGCTGGCACGCCGGTACAGCGCGCCGCCCGACACGGCGCCAAGCAGGTGACCGACCAGCGAGCGGGCGACGTCGCTGCGGAACAGCACCGGATAGCTGCCGGTCGGGATCGGCCGCGGGTCGAGCCGTGCCAGCGTACGCTGCGCCGCCTGGCGACCGATCGCCTGCGGCGATTCCAGGTCGGCCTCGGCCAGCGCGATGCTGTACCAGCCGTCGCGCTGCATGGCCTCGCCCTGCCCGGCGATCAGCGCGCAGCCGATGCTGTGGTGGCTGCCGCGCTCGGCGCCGACGAAGCCGTGGGTGTTGGCATAGACGCTGAGCGAACGCGCAGTGCTGACCGACGCGCCGTCGGAGTTGCCGATCCGTGCATCGGCATCGCGGCCGGCGGCCTCGCAGGCCAGCGCCAGGTCGACGGCGCGGTCGGCGTCGAGCGACCACGGATGCCAGCTGTCGAACTCGGGGAAGCGGCCGCCTGTGCCGGGCCGCGCCATCAGCGCAGCGTCGGCCAGGCCGGCCGCGGCGTCGTCCTCGGTGAACCGGGCGATCGCGCAGGCCTGGTCGACGGTCGCCTCGAGGCTGCCGGCGCGCAGGTCGGCGGTGCTGGCGCTGCCCTTGCGCTGGCCGAAATAGACCGTCACCGCGATGCCACGGTCGCGGGTCGACTCGACGGTCTCGACCTCGCCCATGCGCACGTTGACGCTGAGGCCATGGTCCTCCGAGCACGACACCTCGGCCTGGGTCGCGCCCTGCGCGCGGCAGCGGTCGAGCAGCTGCTGCGAGATCGCGGCCAGCGCATCGAGCCGCATGGCCGAATCGTCGCCGGCCTGGATGTCGGCGCCGGATGTCGCGGCCGGAAGTGTGGAGCTGGTCAATGGCTTATCCTGTTGCAATGAGAGGCGTAGACGAAGACACCGGGGAATACCTGGGCCCGAGCCGCACCCAGCAGCGCCGCGAGGCGCTGGAAGTGCTGGCGTTGTCCGAACAGCTGGCGGCGCTGCCCGAGGGCCAGCTGGCGAAGCTGCCGGTGCCCGACCAGTTGCTGCCGCATATCGCCGAAGCGCGCCGCATCACCTCGCACATCGCGCGCAAGCGGCAGCTGGCGTTCCTGGCCAAGCAGATGCGCCGCGAGGACGACGAGACCCTGCACGCGATCCGCGATGCGCTCGACGCCGGCGGCGAGTCCGCGCGCCTCGACACCGCGCGCCTGCACCGCGCCGAGCAGTGGCGCACGCGGCTGCTCGACGAGGGCGATACCGCGCTGGCCGAACTGCTCGACACCTACCCGCATGCCGACCGCCAGCGGCTGCGCCAACTGGTCCGCAACACGTTGGCCGAACGCGCGAAGAACAAGCCGCCGGCGAATTTCCGCGAGCTGTTCCGCGAATTGCGCGGCGTGCTGGCACATGCGCCGGAGAACGGGGAACAGGCGCCAGGGTAAGGCGACGGCACCGCGCTTGCGTTTCCCCGTGCCTCCCCGGCGCCTGGCCTCCGGTCCCCGCGCCCTGCTCAAGCCTGCGTCCCGCCCACGGTGATCCCGTCGATCAGCAGCGACGGCTGGCCGACGCCGACCGGCACGCTCTGGCCGTCCTTGCCGCAGACGCCGACGCCGTCGTCGAGGGCCATGTCGTGGCCGACCATGCGCACGCGCTGCATCGTTTCCGGGCCATTGCCGATCAGGGTGGCGCCCTTGACCGGCGCGGTCACCTTGCCGTCCTCGATCAGGTAGGCCTCGGTCGCCGAGAACACGTACTTGCCACTGGTGATGTCGACCTGGCCGCCGCCGAAGTTGACCGCGTACAGGCCCTTTTTCACCGAGCGGATCATGTCCTGGGGATCGTCCTGCCCGGCCAGCATGTAGGTGTTGGTCATGCGCGGCATGACCAGGTACGCGAACGATTCGCGGCGGCCGTTGCCGGTCGGCGCCACACCCATCAGCCGGGCATTGAGGGTGTCCTGCATGTAGCCGGTCAGCACGCCGTCCTCGATCAGCGTGGTGCACTGGGTCGGCGTGCCCTCGTCGTCGATGTTCAGCGAGCCGCGGCGGCCGGCGAGCGCACCGTCGTCGACGATCGTGACCCCGGGCGAGGCCACGCGCTGGCCGATGCGGCCGGCGTAGGTGCTGGTGCCCTTGCGGTTGAAGTCGCCTTCCAGGCCATGGCCGACCGCCTCGTGCAGCAGCACGCCGGGCCAGCCGGCGCCGAGCACCACCGGCATGATCCCGGCCGGCGCGTCGATCGCCTCCAGGTTGACCAGCGCCTGGCGCAGTGCCTCGCGGGCGAAATGCTCCGGCTTGCCATCGCCAAGCAGCTCGGCGTACGAGTAGCGCCCGCCGTAGCCGGCGTAGCCCGATTCGCGGCGGCCCTCGTGCTCGACCAGCACGGTGATGTTGAGCCGCACCAGCGGCCGCACGTCGCCGGCCAGCACGCCGTCGCTGCGCGCGACCAGCACGGTGTCGACACCGCCCGACAGGCTGACCATCACCTGCTGCACGCGTGGATCCGCCGCGCGCAGCAGCCGGTCGATGCGCCGCAGCGCCTCGACCTTGGCCTCGCTGCCCAGTCCGTCGATCGGATCGGTGGCCGGATACAGCGCATGCGCGCGGCCACGCACCAGCGCATGCGGTGCGTGCTCGCGGCCGTCGCGCGCGATCGCGCGCGCCGACTGCGCGGCGCCCAGCAGCGCAGCGGTGTTGATGTCGTCCGAATAGGCGAAGCCGGTCTTCTCGCCGCTGATCGCGCGCACGCCCACGCCCTGCTCGATCGCATGCGAGCCGGACTTGACGATGCCGTCCTCGACCGACCAGCTCTCGCGACGGGAATGCTGGAAGTACAGGTCGCCGAAATCGATGCCCGGGCCGAGCAGCGCGGAGAACGTCCGGTCGAGGTTGGCGGCATCCAGGCCCGAGGGCAGCAGCAGGCGGGATTCGGCAAGCGCCAGCGGCGTTGCGGGGGACAGCGGGGAGTCGGTCATCGTTGCAGTGTTGGGGGCGGTGGCGGGAATCGCAACCGCGGACGCTTCAGTCCACGGACGGGGGCTGGCGCGCCCCGTCATCGGGCACCGGCGGCGCCGATGCGCTGTCGCGGCGGTCGACGACCTCGATTTCCGGCGCCTGCCACGGACCGCTGACGTGGTAGGTCTTCGCCCCGATCTCGCCCAGCGGCCGGCGCAGCACGGCATTGGCCACCGCGCCGACGGCGGCGCCGACCGGTCCGGCGGTCAATGCCCCAACGGCCGGCAGCAGGTTGCCCGTCCTGGGCAGCACTTCGACCCGCTGGTCGTGGGTACGCGCCCGCAGGTCCGATGTGCCATGGATGCGGATGTCGGCGGCGGGGGCGGCGATCACCACGTTGTCGGTGCGCGCGCGTGCGGCATCGAAGCGCACGTCGCCGATGAGGCGGTTGAAGCCCAGGCCCTTGCTGAAGAAATCGCGGAAATCGAGCATCAGCCGGCGCGGCAGTTCGGCCACGCTGAGCAGGCCGAGCACGCGGCCGGCGCCCGGCTCGACCTCCACCAGTTGCCCGTCGCTGACGTCCAGGTGCAGGCCGCCCTGCAGGCGGGCGACATCGAACGCGGTCGGCGGTCCCGGCCAGGTGGCGTCGAAACCTGCCCTGCCGTGCCCGCCGGCGATGCTGCCGGCAAAGCCCAGGCTCGACAGCAGCACCCCGAAATCGTCGCTGTCGACGTCGGCGCGCAGTTGCGTGCGCGCCGCGCCGCCCTGGCCGGTCCAGTGGCCGGTCACGTCGATCCGTTGCCCGGGCGCACGCAGGTGCAGCTGCTCGACCTCGAGCCCGCCGGGCACCCGCCGCGTCCGCAGGCTGGCGGTGCCGGACGCCAGCGTCCCGACACGCAGATCGTCGACGACGACGTGGATCGGCGGCAGCGCGGCGGGATCGGGCGCATCGTCCGCGTCCACGACGGCGTCTGCCGGCGCAGCCGGCGCCGCGGCATCGTCGGGACCGGTATCGGAACCGGATGCGGGCGATGCCTGCCAGTACAGGCGCTGCAGCCGCGCATCGACCGGCGCGCCATCGACTTCTGGGATGCGCACGGTCCCCGCGATCGCGGCGCCGTCGAAGCCGAGCTCGGTCACGTCGCCGCGGCGCGCGCCGACGATCCGGGTCTGGCCGAATCCGCCACCGAACAGGCGCAGGTCGTCCGCGACCAGGTCCACGCTGTTGAGGCCGACGGCGTCGTCGCCGTCCCCACCCCGGACCAGCCCAAGCCAGGCCTGCAGATCGACCACCGGCGTACGGCCGGCGATCGCCAGTCCAGACGCCGGCGGCGCCTCGGCGACCCGGGCCGTGCCGAGCGCCACGCGCACGCCGCTTTGCGCATCCCGGGTGCCCGCACGCAGCGCCAGCACGTTGCCGAAGCCGACCTCGACGTCGCCGGTGCCGAACGGAAGCGGCGCCTCGATGGTCGTCGGCAGCGTGGCGGGGGCTGGCTTGTCGAGCGGCGCGGGCAGATGCAGCGCGGTACCGACGAGATCCGAACGCATGCGCAGCAACGCCTCCCCGCTGCCCGGCGACGGCGCCTCGGGAACGGTCACCTCGACCGTCCATGGCGAGCGTCCGCCGACCAGCGGCTGCAGCCAGGCCAGGTCCGGCGTCCTTGCCAGCAGGTCGGCGGCGGCCAGCGGAATCGCCAGCTCGCCCTCGAACGCCTGGCGTGCGTCGCGTACATGCCCGGTGCCTGCCCGCAGCGCCAGCCGCCCCGGCTGGCCGTCGCGAACCACGGCCAGCGCATCGCCGGAGAAGCCGTGCGCATCGAAACGCGTTTCGCCGCGCACGTCGGAAAGGGCCAGGTCGAAGCGCGGGTCGGCCAGCGACACGCCGGCCAGCTGCACGCGCCCGTCGACCCGCAACGGGGCATGCTGCGGCACCGACAGCACGAGGTCGGAGGTCGCCGGGCCGGCGGCCTGCAGGTTGTCCAGGGTGTCGCCATGGCTGGCCTGGAACGGGCTCTGCCGCAGCAGCGCGCGCATCGCGGCCGCGTCGCCGGCGGCATGGGCACGCACGTCGACCGGGCTGTGCGCGTAATGCCGCATGCCGGCGTGGATGCCGTCGATGGCGACATCCATCAGCCGCCCCTTCGCATCGTCGAGCGTGAAACCGTCGTTGACGAAACGCACCGGGCCGTCCAGCCCCTCGAGCGCGGGCCAGTCGGGCTGGAAGCGGACCGTCGCATCGACCAGCCGGCCCTCGGCGACGAATACGCCGCGCGTGTCGTGGCCGTCGTCGGCGCTGAACGGCCAGTCGTCGAGATCGCCGGAGACGATGCCGCGGCCGTCGCGGACCTCGCCGGCGACCAGCGCCATGTCCAGCCAGTCCATCGCCGCCTGCGGCATCTCGTGGCGCACCCAGAACTTCTTCGCCACCGGAATGCGGGCGGTGTCGACCCGCGCGGCCAGGTCCATGACCGGCCGCGTGCCATCGCCCTGGAACCACAGGCTGCCGCGCGCGTGCGCGGCGTAACCGTCGCCCTCGACCCGCAGCGCGGCGGTACCGAAGTGCCAGCCGTCGTCGTCGCGCCAACCGGCCAGGGTGCCGTCGAGCCGCAGCGGGTGCGGCACGCCGAACCCGACCGGCCAGTCAAACACCGGCCGGGCCGCCGGATCGAGCTGGAACACCAGGCCCTGCGCATCGCCGGTCAGGGTCCCGGCGATGCCGTCGAGCCCGGGCCGGTCGTCCACCGGGTCGAAGCCCAATGACTCGACCCGCGCGGCAATGCGCAGCGGGCCGTCGCGCAGTGCGGCCAGTTCGATGTCGGCCAGCACCGCATGCGGTGCCGCGGCCTGCAGCCAGTCGCGCATCGAGGGCGGCACGCCATCGGCCAACGCGGCCAGCGCCAGCAGCGGCGCCACCTCGATGCGTCCGGCCTTCATCGCCATCCGCTCACCGCCGCCGACCGCAAGGCCGTCGAGCACCTGCGCGCGTCCCTGCTGGTCCACGCGCAGGCGCGGCAGGTCGAGGCGCCAGCCCGCATCCTCGTGGACCCAGCGCGCGCGCGCTTCGACCAGGTCGAAGCGCACCTGCGGCGCGTCGCCACCGTCGGCCGTCGCGTCCGCGCGCTGCAGCACCAGGTTTTCCAGCGCCAGGTCGGTGGTGACCGCGGCCACCCGGCGCGCACGGATGTCCACCCAGTTGCGGACCTGCCCGCGCCCGCCGGTGACTGAGAGTCCGCTGGCCGCCAGCAGCGGCGACCAGACCTGCAGCGCGTCGCACGGCATCGCCACGTAACCGCGACCGTCCCCGGATGCACGTCGCAGCTGCAGGTGCGCGTCGACCGGCTGGCCGTCGCCGGTGATCCATGCCCGCGCCGCGATGCGCGCACGGTTGCGGTCCACCTGCATCCGCAGGTCGATGCGCGGCAGGGTGTGGTGCAGCGACAGCGAAGGCGCATCGACCGTCAGCCTGGCCGCCACCACCTGCAGTTCGCCCAGCCGTTCCAGCGCCGCCAGCGGATCGCCGCCGGCGCGCTCCTGTCCGGGCAGGCCGAGCAGGCCCCAGCTGCCGTCGTCGTCGCGGCGCAGGGTCAGGTCCAGGCCATGCAGGCGCAGCTCGGTCAGCGAACGGCCGGGCAGCAGTCCGCTGTACTGCGCGATCTGGATCTCCGCGGTGCCCAGCGGCAATGCGGTGGCCGGATCGCCGATGCGCAGCCCGGTGACGCGCAGCAGCGGGCCGCGGCGGCTCCACTCGGTCTGCAGCGCATCGAAATGCACCGGCATGTCCGCCCGTGCGCTCAGCCAGGCCTCGACCCGCGCCGGATTGCGCTCGGCCCACGGCAACAGCTGCGCGACGACCACCGCGGCCAGCGCCATGCACACCAGCAGCGCCGCCAGCAGCCCGGCGGCGACGCGGCCGGTCCGCCGCATGCGCGAGGCACGCGGCGCCGGGGCGGCCGCCATGCTCACGCGCCGCGCCCGCCGCGGCAGTTGCCGAAGGAGCGGTTACAGCAGCACAACGTCGAACTGCTCCTGCAGGTAGTGGTCGTCGGACTGGAAGCGGATCGTCTTGCCGAGGAACTCCTCCAGCTCGACGACCGCGGCCGATTCCTCGTCGGTGATCATCGCCACGACCCTGGGCGAGGCGATCACCAGCAGGCGGTCCGCCTCGAACTGGCGCACCGCGCGCACGATCTCGCGGAAGATCTCGTAAGCCACGGTCTCGACGGTCTTGACCATGCCGCGGCCGCCGCACGCCGAGCACGTCTCGCTGAGCTGGCGCTGCAGGCTCTCGACGGTGCGCTTGCGGGTCATCTCCACCAGGCCCAGCGGCGAGAAATCGTAGACGGTGGTCTTGGCGTGGTCCCTGGACAGCGACTTCTCCAGCGTGCGCAGCACCTGGCGGCGGTGCTCGTCGTCGACCATGTCGATGAAGTCGATGATGATGATGCCGCCGAGGTTGCGCAGCCGCAGCTGGCGCGCCACCGCCTGCGCGGCCTCGAGGTTGGTGCGGTAGACGGTTTCCTCGAGGTTGCGCTGGCCCAGGAACGAGCCGGTGTTGACGTCGACCGTGGTCATGGCCTCGGTCTGGTCGAACACCAGGTAGCCGCCCGACTTCAGCGGCACTTCCTTGTTGAGCGCGCGCTGGATCTCGTCCTCGACGCCGTACAGGTCGAAGATCGGGCGCGCGCCGCTGTAGTACTCGATGCGGTCGACCAGCCGGGCCTGCTCGGCCGGGCCCGGCGCGGGCATGTACTGGGCGGCGAACACGCACAGTTTCTCGTAGGTGTCGCGCGAATCGACCTTGACCCGCTCCACGTCGCGGCGCATCAGGTCGCGCACCGCGCGCATCGGCAGGGTCAGGTCCTCGTAGATGCGGCTGCCGACCCGGGCCTCGGCGACCGTGTGCTCGACCAGCGCCCAGGCCCGCTGCAGGTAGGCGATGTCCTCGGCCAGCGCCTCGGCGCTCTGGCCCTCGGCATTGGTCCGCACGATGTAGCCGTGGTTGCCGGTCGCGGCCGCCAGTTCCGACACCAGGGTCTTCAGGCGCGCGCGCTCGGCCTCGTCCTCGATCCGCGCCGACACGCCGATCGCCTGCGACTGCGGCAGCAGCACCAGGTAGCGCGAGGGAATGCTGAGCTGGGTGGTCAGCCGCGCGCCCTTGCTGCCGATCGGGTCCTTGACCACCTGCACGACGATCTCCTGCCCGTCGCGCAGCAGCTCGGCCACCGGCACCGACGTCGCCGGCACGACGGATGCGCCGACCGCATCGTCGCCGCCCGGCGCGCGCACCACGTCGTTGGCGTGCAGGAATGCCGCGCGCTCCAGGCCGATGTCGACGAACGCCGCCTGCATGCCCGGCATCACCCGCTGCACCTTGCCCTTGTAGATGTTGCCGACCACGCCGCGCCGCCAGCCGCGCTCGATATGCAGCTCCTGCAGCATGCCGTTCTCGACCAGGGCCACGCGGGTCTCGCGCGGGGTGACGTTGACCAGGATCTCCTCAGACATCGCCCTGCTCCGTGAATGTCCCGGCCGCATCGGCGGCGAACGGCTGCGGCACCATGCCGAACCCGCGCAGCAGCGCCGCGGTCTGCTGCAGCGGCAGGCCGATGACGCCGGAATGGCTGCCCGACAGGTGGCTGACGAACAGTTCGGCGCCGCCCTGGATCGCATACGCGCCGGCCTTGCCGCGCGGCTCGCCGCTGGCGACGTAGGCGGCGATGCGTTCGTCGCCCAGGATGTCGAACGTGACCTCGGTGACGACGTCGACCTGCGCCTCGCGCCCTGCCGAGACCAGCGCCACCGACGAGACGACTTGATGCGTGCGCCCCGACAGCCGCCGCAGCATCGCCGCCGCGTCGGCATCGTCGCGCGGCTTGCCGAACACCTCGCCGTCGAGCACGACCTCGGTATCGGCGCCCAGCACCAGCGCGCCGGGCACCGCGACCACCTCGAGCAGGCCGGCGCCGGCCTTCTCGCGCGCCACCCGGCGCACGTATTCCCACGCAGGCTCGCCGGGTGCGCGGTGCTCGGGCACGTCGACGTCGACGATTCCGAACGGCAGGCCGAGACGGGCCAGCAGGGCGCGGCGGCGGGGAGATTTCGAGGCCAGATGCAGCATCGGGCAAGAATACCTTGCGGCGCCGCGGCCGCCGGGCTCCGGCGCCGTCGAACCCCGTTCCGGCTCACGGCCCGTTCACCGGATCCTGACGACCCTTGTTCCGTGATCACTGGAGATCGACCATGCGCCGCAACACCCGCCCACCCCGCCACACGCTTCGCCCGCTGCTGCTCGCCTGCAGCCTCGCCCTTGGATCCCTTTCGATGACCGCCAGCGCCCAGGATGTCGCCGTCGCACCCGCCAACGCCAACAACACCCTGCTGTCGGTCTCCGCGCAGGCCGAGGCCAGCCGCGCACCGGACATCGCCACCCTGTCGACCGGCGTGGTCACCCAGGCCGCTGACGCCAACGGCGCGATGCGCGCCAACGCCGAGCAGATGGCCCGGCTGATGACCGCGATCAAGGCCGCCGGCATCGCCGAGCGCGACGTGCAGACCTCGGGCATCAACCTCAGTCCGCAGTACCGCTATGCCGAGAACCAGCCGCCGGTGATCACCGGCTACCAGGCCAGCAACAGCGTCAACCTCAAGGTCCGCGACATCGGCAGGCTCGGCCAGGTGCTCGATGCGCTGGTCGCCAGCGGGGCGAACCAGATCAACGGCCCCACGTTCGAGATCGACGACGCCGACGGCGTGCAGGACGAGGCCCGCGCCGCGGCACTGAAGAAAGCCCAGGCACGCGCCGAGATGTACGCCACGTCGCTGGGCCTGCGCGTGTTGCGGCTGGTCAGCGTCAGCGAGAGCGGCAGCGGATTCCAGCCGCCGCGGCCGATGATGATGATGCGCGCCGTGGCCCAGGACAGCGCGGCCTCGCCGGTATCGCCGGGCGAAACCACGCTGACCGCCAACCTCGATGTCGTTTTCGAACTGGGACGCTGACATGGCCGACAAGCGCACGCCACCGCAGACCCCCGCCGCCGGCGAGACCCCCGGCTACGCCGAGAAGCAGCCGCGCGACAAGGACGACGCCCGCCAGCCCGATCCCAAGCGCAAGCGCAATCCGGACGAAGGCGGGCTGGATCGCGAGCCGGAAACCACGCCGGGCGATTGAAGCCCCCGACTCGTCGACACCCTGTAGGGGCCCGCATGCGTGCGGGCCCTTTTTGTGGATCGCTCCCGGGCGATTTTCGTGGCTCGCCATCCATGGCAGTCACCCGCCGGGCCATCGCTGACGCGATGTCAGAAACCGTTCCAGACGGTTTTTTCGGGGTTCCGCGCCGATTCCCGGGACCCCGACCGTAGGTCCGGGCAACGCCCCCCGACGCCGGAACATCCGGCCGGGCCGGACAAGGGTCCCACGACCACACCTCGCGAATCCGGAATGCCACGCGTCGGCCGCGTGGGGCCGACCTACGCAAGGTCGGGCCGTTTTACCGGGCATGGGCGAAGAACCAATTTTCGCGAGCGCTTCTTCCGACGACAGGAAACGGGACGCACAGCCGTGCCTGTCGCCGCCCGCTCCGCCCATCGGCCCATCGGACCGTCCATCGGCGCCGGCTTGCCGCGTCGACGGACACGGGCGCAGCGTCGGGTGGCAGTTGCGTCGACATCGGCGACGTCGTGCGCTTGACCCCGCATCCGTTGCCGCCGCGTTCACGGCCTTGCCGGGCAGCGCCGCCCGGTCCCGCACAGGAGGTGGAACATGGTGCTGCAGCCCCACCCGTCCCCGCGTCACCACCGGGACGCCGAAGACGACCGCCCCGACCCGACCCGCATCATCGGCCTCACCGGCACGCTGGTGTTCAACGCCGTGCTGCTGCTCGTGCTGCTGATCCCGGCGACGCTGCCGGACGCTGCACGGCCTGCGCACGAACGCAAGGAGGAGTTCCGCTGGATCGATCCACCGGCGCTGCCGCCGCCCCCGCCACCGTCGCTCGTGCGGCCGGCGGCGCCCGAGTCCGTGACGCCCCGCCCGCAGCCGCCCGCGATCACTCCGCCGGCACCGGTCGTCGTCGATACCGCCGCGGCCATGCCGTCATTGCCGCCGATTGCCGCAACGGACGCGACGGTACCGGCCACGGCGACGCCGGCGTCCCTGCCGGGCATCGCATCCGATGTGCCAATGACCGGCATCGCCCTGCAGTATGCGCATGCGCCCGCACCGGACTACCCGCGCGAAGCACTGCGGCGCGGCGCGGAGGGGGTCGTGCAGTTGCAGGTCGCCGTCGACGCCGAAGGCCGGCCGCAGGACGTGCGCGTCCACCGCAGCAGCGGCAACCGCGACCTGGACCAGGCGGCGCTGCGCCACGTGCTGCGCCATTGGACGTTCCAGCCGGCGATGCGCGATGGCCGGCCGGTGCCGGCGACCGGCATCGTGCCGATCGCCTTCACGCTCGGTCGCGGCTGAAGGCTTCAGAGCCGGTTCCATGAAACCAGTCCGGCACGCGGGGCATCCCACCGCGTGCCGACCACTTGTTGCGTGATGCGCAACATGAAACAATCGCATCATGATCAAGTCGTTCCGGCACAAGGGCCTGCGCAAGCTCTTCGAGACCGGCAGCACTTCGGGCATCCAGTCCAGCCATGCCAGACGGCTCCGGATGCAACTCGCTGCCCTGGACACTGCACAGACTGTCGAGGACATGGACATCCCCGGCTTCCGGCTGCACCCGCTCAAAGGTCGAATGCACGGGCGATGGTCCGTCACGGTCAACGGCAATTGGCGGCTGACGTTCGAGTTCCAGGATGGGAACGCCTACGTCCTGGACTACGAGGATTACCACTGATGGCCATGTACAACCCTCCCCACCCCGGCGAATTCATCAACGACGTCTACCTTGAGCCCAATGGCATCAGCGGCCGCGAACTCGCGGAAAAGCTGGATGTCGCGGCTTCCACGCTGAGCCGCGTCCTCAAGGGGACGAGCCGGGTCACTCCGGAGATGGCACTCCGCCTTTCCAAGGCGATTGGCCGCTCTCCCGAAAGCTGGCTCGCCATGCAGGATGCCCATGATCTGTGGGTAGCCCGGCAGCACATCGACCTGAAGCGGGTTGGCAAGCTCAAGCTGGCCGCAGCCTAGGGCTGGACTGGAACCACGACAGCAGCGTGCCTCGCCACGGCAGACATCGGTGGCGTTCAGCTCCACGGGCCCGAGACCGACACGCCTTTCCGGCGTTTCCCGCAGAGCCAGGCTCCGCTGCATGGCGCCGCGGAGTGGCGCTCAGGCCCGGTGGTAGGGATGGTTGGCCAGCATCGCCGCGGCGCGGTACAGCTGTTCGGCCAGCACCAGCCGCACCAGCATGTGCGGCAGCGTCAGCGGTCCGAGCGACCAGCGTTCGTCGGCGCGTTCCAGCACCTCGGGCGCATGCCCCTCGGGCCCGCCGATCAGGAAGGCCAGATCGCGGCCCTGCGCGCGCCAGTGCTCCAGCCGGCGGGCAAGATCCTCGGACGAATGCATGCGCCCACGGCCGTCGAGCGCGACCACCAGCGCGTTGCGCGGCAAGGCCGCCAGCACGCGTCCGCCCTCGTCCGACATCGCGCGCACGGTGTCGCGGCCCTTGCCGCGCAGGCCGGGCTCCACCTCGATCAGGTCCAGCGGCAGCCAGTGCGACAGCCGCTTGCGGTATTCGGCGAATCCCTCCGCCACCCACCCCGGCGCGCGTTCGCCGACGGCGACCAGCTTCGCCTTCATGCGAGGCGCGCCTGAACTGCACGCCGTCCCGGCAACCGCACCGGGACGCTGCGATCAGGCATCGCCACGCGGGTCGTGCGTTCCTTCCGGCGGCTGGTCGCCGACGGTCCACAGACGCTCGAGCGCATAGAACTCGCGCACCCGCGGCAGCATCACGTGGACGACGACATCGCCCAGGTCGACCAGCACCCACTCGGCCTCGCGCTCGCCTTCGACGCCCAGCGGCTGGCAGTCGAGCTGCTTGGCGCGCTTGACCACTTCGTCGGCGATCGACTTGACGTGCCGGCTCGAGGTGCCCGAGGCCACCACCATGAAATCGCAGACGCTGCTGCGCCCGCGCACGTCGATGTCGACGACATCCACGGCCTTGAGATGCTCGACGGCCGCGAGCGCGGTCTCGAGCAACACGTCCGCGGCGGGCGGCGGTTCGGGAAGGCGGGTCTTGATGACGTGTGCGGGATTGGACAAGGGAGCTGGCTCGGAAAGTGCGGTGGGGATTATAACGGAGCCGCGGGGCGCTGCCGGTACGCGCCCTTCTCGCGGATGAATGCGGCCACCGCGTCGGGCACCAGGCCACTGACCGGCAGGCCTTCGGCGATGCGCGCGCGGATCGCGGTCGCCGACAGCGGATGCAGGGGTTGCCGCAACCGGTACACCCGACCAGCCGGGCTGGCGGTCAGGGCGTCGGGCGCGCTGGCCCAGCGTCCGCGCATCTCCACGTCCAGCGCAGGCGGCAAGGCAGCGTCGAGCGGACTGCCCTGGCGTTCGGCGACGACGAAATGCGCGAGCGCCGGCAGTTCGCGCCAGCGGTGCCAGGTCGGCAGGGCGACGAAGCTGTCGGCGCCGACCAGCCAGGCCAGCGGCTGCGCCGGTCCCAGCGCCGCGCGCAGCGCGATCAGGGTATCGACCGTGTAGCTGCGGCCGCCGCGTTCGAGTTCGAAGCGGTCGAGCAGCAGGCCGGGCTCGCCGGCGATCGCCAGTTCGACCATCCGCGCCCGCCACGCCGCCGGCGCGCCGGGCGGCGTGCGATGCGGCGGATCGGCCGTCGGCATCAGCCGGACCGGGCAGTCCAGCGCATCGCGCGCGGCGCGGGCGATGGCCAGGTGACCGTTGTGGATCGGGTCGAAGGTGCCGCCATAGACCAGATGCAATGGCATCGCGGCGCGGATCAGGCCGCCAGCAGCGCGCCGGCCCGGGCATCGGCGATGGCGACGAGCAGCCGTTCCAGCACCAGCCAGGCATCGGCCGGGTCCTGGCCGGGCCGGCCGCGCCCCTTGGCGATGCGGTCGACGCGGCCCGCCTCGACGACGAAGCGCTCCCAGCGCGCCGCCGGATGCCGCTGCAGCGCGCGCCGGTACACGGCCTGCTTGGAATCCCAGATCCGCTGCGCCTTGAACTCGGCGGCCATGTTGCCGCCGCGCGCCTGGGCCCGCGCCAGCGCCGCCGCGCGCGTCAGTTCCATGATCACCATGCCCATCAATGCCGGGATCGCCTCGCCTTCGGCGCGCAGGCCGGCGAGCATCCGCGCGGCCTGCACCGGCTGCCCGTTGAGCGCCGCATCGACCAGCCGGAACACGTCGAAGCGCGCCGCGTCGGCGACCAGCGCCTCCATCCGCGCCGCATCGAGCGTGCCGCCCTCGGCCAGCAGCGCCAGCTTGTCGACTTCCTGGGCCGCGGCCAGCAGGTTGCCGTCGACCCGCTCGGCCAGCCGCTGCACGGCCGCGCGGTCGGCCTGCACGTGGCGGCTGCGCAGCCGGGTCTCGATCCAGCCTTCCAGTTCGTGCGGCTTGACCTGCCAGGCGATCACGACGTGGCCGACGCCGGCGATCGCCTCGCTCCACTTGCCGCCGTGCTGGCGGCTCCACTCGCCGCCGGTGACCAGCAGGGTGACGTCGGCCGGCGGATCGGCGCAGAAGCCGGCGATCACCTGCGCGCCCTCCTTGCCCGGCTTGGTCGTCGGCAGCCGCAGTTCGACCAGCCGCCGCGAGGCGAACAGGCTCGGCGCGCGGAACGTCGCCTCCAGTCCGTTCCAGTCGACATCGCGTCCCTCCGGCTCGAACACCTCGCGCTCGGCGACCCCCTGTTCGCGCGCGGCCGCGCGCACGGCGTCGGCAGCCTCCAGCACGCGCAACGGCTCGGGACCGGCGATCAGGTAGGCGGGGCGCAGCGGTTCGCGGGCCAGCTGCGCGGCCAGGCGTTCGGGCGTCAGCTCCATCGCCGCGCGCTGCCGAGGGCCGTGCGCGCCGTCACTCGTTCGCGCGCAGCTGCGGGTTGCGGAACACCGCGTCGATGCGGCGGATGATCGATGCGGTCATCTCCCGCTCCATCTCGCGCGCCAGCAGGTCGCGCTCGGAATCGGTGCCGATGGCCTGGGTCGGGATCGACAGGTAGTCGCGCGCCAGCTCGACCGCCTGCTGCGGCACCACGTCGTTGCCGTCGGCGTCGCGCATCGAGAACACCACGGCGTAGCGCAGCGTGTACTCCTGCGCGCGGCCCCGCGCGTCGATGCTGATCGGGGTCGAGGCCCAGCGCTCGGAATGGATCTGCAGCGTCGCGACGTCGCGCCGGGAGGCCTCGGCGCGCTCGACGCCGGCGCCGACCAGCGCGCGGTTCAGCGCCTGCGCCAGCCCGCTGTAGGGGTCGCGCGCCTGGACCTTCACCGGCCCCAGGTCCGGCGGCACCGTCAGCGCGTTGCGCAGGTGGAAACCGCAGGCCGACAGCGCCAGCACGAGGACGACGGCGGCGAGACGGAACGGGACCGGGCGGAATCTGCTCATGCGCGAAGTCTGGACGAGGCGGAAGGGGGCGGCAAGCCGCGTGGACCGGGCGCGTGGACGCAAGGTTCAGCCAGCGACGATGTTGACGATCTTGCCGGGCACGACGATGACCTTGCGTACGGTCATGTCGGCCAGGAACCGGGCCACGTTGGGCTCGGCCAGCGCCAGCGCCTCGACGGCGTCCTTCGCCAGGTCGGCCGCGACCTCGATGGTGCCGCGCAGCTTGCCGTTGACCTGCACCGCCAGCGTCAGCACGTCGCGCTGCAGCGCGGCCGGGTCGGCCTGCGGGAACGGCTGGTCCTCGAGCAGCGTCTCGGCATGGCCCAGCACCTGCCACAGCGCATGGCAGGCATGCGGGGTGATCGGGTTGAGCAGCAGCACGATCGCCCCGAACACCTCCTGCCGCAGCGCGCCCGCGTTGGCATCGGCCTCGTCGAACTTCGCCACGTGGTTCAGCAGTTCCATGACCGCGGCGATCGCGGTGTTGAAGCTGTGGCGGCGGCCGTAGTCGTCGCCGACCTTCTGGATAGCCTCGTGCAGCTGGCGGCGCAGGGTCTTCTGCGCCGGGGTCGCGGCGGCGGCGTCGAACCTGCCCGCAGGGCCGCTGGCGACATGCCGCTGCACCTGCGCCCACAGCCGGCGCAGGAAGCGCGCCATGCCCTCGACGCCGGCCTCGTTCCACTCCAGCGACTGTTCCGGCGGCGCGGCGAACATCGAGAACAGGCGCACGGTGTCGGCACCGTACTTGCCGATCATCGACTGCGGGTCGACGCCGTTGTTCTTCGACTTGGACATCTTCTCGACGCCGCCGATGCGCACCGGCGCACCGTCGGCCTTCGAGGTCGCGCCGGTGATGCGGCCCTTGTCGTCGCGGACGATCTCGACCTCGGCCGGGTTGATCCAGTCCCTGCCGCCGTTGTCGAGCTCCCGGTAGAAGGTCTCGGCGATCACCATGCCCTGGGTCAGCAGGTTGCGCACCGGCTCGTCGCTGTGCACCAGCCCTTCGTCGCGCATCAGGCGGTGGTAGAAGCGGAAATACAGCAGGTGCAGGATCGCGTGCTCGATGCCGCCGATGTACTGGTCGACCGGCATCCAGTAGTCGGCGCGACCGTCGACCATGTCGGCCGCGCCGGGCGAGGTGTAGCGCGCGGTGTACCAGCTCGACTCCATGAAGGTGTCGAAGGTGTCGGTCTCGCGCTCGGCCGGGCCGCCGCAGGTCGGGCACGTCGTCTTGCGCCACTCGGGATCGGACTTGATCGGCGACTGCACGACGCCGGGATTGGTGAACGCGTCCTCGACGTCCTCGGGCAGCAGCACCGGCAACTGGTCCTCGGGCACCGGCACCGCGCCGCAGGCGGCGCAGTAGATCACCGGGATCGGGCAGCCCCAGTAGCGCTGGCGGCTGACGCCCCAGTCGCGCAGGCGGAAGTTGACCTTGCGGCTGCCGATGCCTTCCGCTTCCACGCGTTGCGCCAAAGCCGCGAAGGCGCCGTCGAAGTCCAGGCCGTCGAACTCGCCGGAATTGATCAGCACGCCGCGCTCGGTGTAGGCGCCGCGTTGCTCGATGCCGTCGAGGTACTCGCGTACCACCGCGACCGCGGCCGCGGTGTCGTAGGCGTCGACCGAGCCGCCGGCCAGCGCGGCCTGCAGCGGGTCGGCATCGACCGCGACGTCATGCAGCACCTCGCCGAGCGCATCGCGCACCGCCGGCGGCACGATCACCGGCCGCACCGGCAGGCCGTAGGCCTTGGCGAACTCCCAGTCGCGCTGGTCGTGCGCCGGCACCGCCATCACCGCGCCGGTGCCGTAGCCCATCAGCACGAAGTTGGCGACGTAGATCGGCACGTCCTCGCCGGTGATCGGGTGGATCGCCCACTGCCCGGTCGCCATGCCGCGCTTTTCCTGGCCTTCGAGCTCGGCCTCGGACACGCCGCCCTGGCGCAGTTCGTCGAGGAACGCGGCCAGCTCCGCATTGGTTTCGGCCGCCTTGAGCGCCAGCGGATGCTCGCCGGCGATGGAAATGAAGGTCACGCCCATCAGCGTGTCCGGGCGCGTGGTGTAGACGGTCAGCGGCTCGGCTTCGCCATCGACCCGGAAGGAAATCTCCAGCCCCTCGCTGCGGCCGATCCAGTTGCGCTGCATGGTCTTGACCGAGTCCGGCCAGCCGTCGAGCGTGTCCAGGCCGTCGAGCAGCTCCTGCGCGTAGTCGGTGATCTTGAGGAACCACTGCGGGATCTCGCGCTTCTCCACCAGCGCGCCCGAGCGCCAGCCGCGGCCGTCGATGACCTGCTCGTTGGCGAGCACGGTCTGGTCGACCGGGTCCCAGTTGACGACCGCGTTGCGGCGGTAGGCCAGGCCTTTCTTCATCAGCCGCACGAACATGCGCTGCTCGTGGACGTAGTAGTCGGGCTGGCAGGTGGCGAACTCGCGCGACCAGTCGATCGCGTAGCCCAGCGACCGGAGCTGCGCGCGCATGTGGTCGATGTTGGCGTAGGTCCACTTCGCCGGCGCGGTGCCGTGCTTGATCGCGGCGTTCTCGGCCGGCAGGCCGAACGCGTCCCAGCCCATCGGCTGCAGCACGTTGCGGCCCATCATCCGCTGGTAGCGGCTGACGACGTCGCTGAGGGTGTAGTTGCGCACGTGGCCCATGTGCAGCGCGCCGGAGGGATACGGCAGCATCGACAGGCAGTAGTACTTGGGCTTGTCCGCAAGCTCGGTCACCTCGAACGCACGGGTCGAGGTCCAGAAGCGCTGGGCGTCGGCCTCGACACGGGCGGGCTGGTAGGCGTTGGGGTCGACGGCGGGATCGCTGGACACGGCGTGCATTCTGCTTGCGGAGGACAGCCGACAAGCCTACCGCAGGGCCTGCCCGGCCGCCATGCGCATACCCCCGGAGCGAGCTGGCGAGGTGCCGGGCAAAGCCCCGGGGTGCCGCCTTGCCGTGCCGGGGCATTCCGGCACGGCATCCCGTTTCCGGACCCTGCCGACTGCCCGGCACCACGACAACGCCTAGACTTGTCCCATGCCCGAGCCGTCCTCCCGCACCCGGCGCCTGCGCGTGCCGGCGACCCTCCTGGCCCTCGCCCTGCTGCTGGGCGCGGGCATCGCCGCCGTGCTCGGCGTGCACAGCCTGGGCAAGGCCAACCGGTCGCTGGAGCACAGCTACCAGGTCATCAACCTGCTGGTCTCGGCCGAGGCCGCGATGCACGAGGCCGAGGCCAAGGCCCGCGGTTTCCGCACCACCGGCCGCGACGATTTCCGGCCGCAGTTCGACGATGCGGTCGAACGCGCCGCCGCGCAGGGCCGTCAACTGGTCGCGCTGACCGCCGACAACCCGGCCCAGCAACGGCGCGCGCGCGTGTTCGAGACGGCGGTCCGCGACCACCTGCGCACGATGGAGATCCTGTTCGATCCCGCCGCCCTGGCGTCGCTCGACAACGATGCCCTGCAGCACCGGATCGATGCCAACCTGGCGCGCGTGGACAACCTCGGCACGCTGCGCCGGGAGATGATGGACGAAGAGTCGCGGCTGCTCGCGGAACGCCGCGACCACAGCCGCATGCGGGCCGCGTTCCTGGTCGCGTTCATCGTCGCGGCCTTCGTCATCGCGCTCGGCGTGCTCGGGGTCCTGCTGTCGAGCCTGGTCCGCGAGAACCGGCGCAGCCGCGCGCTCGAACGCGAGGCACGCACCGCGGTGCGCGACCTGCGGCAGGCGCTGGCACTGCGCGACACCTTGTCCGAACAGCGCCGCGCGCAGAGCGTCTATGCCGGCATGCTGCAGAGCTGCCAGAGCCGCGACGAGATCGTCGCCCTGACCACGCAGACGATCGCCGAGCTGGTCCCCGGCGCCGGTGGCCGCTGCTACCTGGCCAAACCGTCGCAGAACTTCCTCGAGAGCGTCGGCGACTTCGGCGAGCCGGTCATCGCCAGCGCCGACGTGCTGACGCCGGACCAGTGCTGGGCCCTGCGCCGCGGCCAGCCCCACCACCTCCATGGCCGCGCCGGCGGGCTGCGCTGCGCGCATCTCGATCCCGACGCGCCGTTCGACGGCATCTCGACCCTGTGCGTGCCGCTGGTCGCGAACGGCCAGTCGCTAGGGCTGCTGCACGTGAGCGCGGGCAGCAACGCCGGCGGCAGGGACGGCGACAACGACGCCCCGGTCCTGTGCGCGCTGGCCGAACAGATGTCGATGGCGATCGCCAACCTGCAGTTGCGCGAGACCCTGCGCCTGCAGTCGATCCGCGACCCGCTGACCGGCCTGTTCAACCGCCGCTACCTGGAAGAAAGCCTGGCCCGGGAGCTGCAGCGTTGCGAGCGCCGCGGCCTGCCGCTGTCGGTGCTGATGCTCGACATCGACCATTTCAAGCGCTTCAACGACACCTACGGCCATGCCGCGGGCGATGCCCTGCTCGGCCACATCGGCCACCTGATCCAGAGCCGGGTCCGGGCCGAGGACATCGCCTGCCGCTATGGCGGCGAGGAGTTCACCGTGGTCATGCCCGAACTCGACGCCGCGAACACCTGTGCCCGCGCCGAAGAGGTGCGCAAGGCGATCGAGGATGCGACGGTCCAGCACCTAGGCCAGACGCTCGGACCGGTCACGATCTCGATCGGCATCGCCACCTCGCCCGGCGACGGCACCGAGCCCGGGCAACTGCTGCAGACCGCCGATGCGGCGCTCTACCGGGCCAAGGCCGCCGGCCGCAACCGTGTGCTGCATGCCGGCACGGCGAACTGATTCATCCTGTTTCCCGTTATTTCGCGGCCTGCCGGCGCCGATCCGACAATCGCCACGCCAGCAGCAGGGTCCACGCCCACCAGCAGGCCAGCACCACGCGCTCGACGATCCCGGCGCCGAACACGTCCACCGCCAGCCGCGGCGCGAGCAGGCAGATCGCGACGATCGCGAACAGCGCCAGCGACGGCCAGCGCACCCCGCGCAGCGCCAACGCGGACAACAATGCGCCAGCGACGAACGCCAGGTTCCACAGCATCCAGACCGCCGCATGCCACCGGCTGGTGCCGGCGTCCAGCGCCCCCGGATCCAGCGGCAGCAGGCCCTGCGCCGCGAACGCCAGTGCCGCGAGCATCAGCAGGCGCAGCGCGATCCCGGCGGCGAGCCCTGCGGCCGGCAGTCCGGCGCGCAGGCGCAGCGCGGCGAACGCGACCATGCCGCCAGGCACCACCCAGGCCAGCAGGTTGAACAGCCAGGCCAGCGGCATGCCCGCCATGCCCGGCAACGCCAGCGGCGTGCGCATCGATCCCCCCGTCATCGCGGCGAACAGCAGCAGCGCCAGCAGCGTGCAGGCGTGCGCGCCGGCGACCAGCGGCAGCAGGCGCCGCCCGCTCACGCCGGCCACCGGAACACGTCCTCGACCCCGACCCCGAACGTCCGCGCGATGCGGAACGCCAGCTCCAGCGACGGCGCGTAGCGGCCGGCCTCCAGCGCGATGATCGTCTGCCGCGTGACCCGGCAGGCATCGGCCAGCGCCTGCTGGGTCATCCCGCCGTGCTCGAAGCGCAGGCGGCGGATCTCGTTGGCGATCGGCGTGCCGCTCATCGTGTGCTGCCCGCGCCGAACCGCATCCGCCAGTCGCCGGGCGAGACACCCCGCTCGAATTCGCCGGTCGGCATCGCCGGGAGCGCGACCCGCGACGCCCGGGCGATGCCGACCGGCGGCACCGTCGCCGTGGTGCCGATGTCGACACCGGACAGGCGCCCGCTGCCGGCACGCAGCCTCCACGGCGCGAGGCCCGCGATCGACGGCAGGCCGGTCCTTCCGCGACGGTACAACCGCATGATGTCGCCTCTACCAGACAAGAAGTAAAAAATACATTGCATATTGGCGCAGCCGGATGTCAACCATTTTTGACATGGTTGTATCCTGCGCAACCGCCGCCATTGTTCGGTGATGGCGCACGGCGCCCTCCCGACCGCCTCACGGAACCCCCGCATGCTCCTCAACGGCTCCTCTCCCGCCCCCGCCGCCGCGTCCGGCCACGTGTTCGACGCCACCACCGCCACGTTCGAGGCCGAGGTCCTGCAGAAGTCGTTGCAGGTGCCGGTGCTGATCGATTTCTGGGCCGAGTGGTGCGGGCCGTGCAAGACCCTGGGCCCGGTGCTGGAGAAACTGGCGGCCGAATACAACGGCGCCTTCGTGCTGGCCAAGGTCGATGTCGACAAGGAGCAGCAGATCGCCGCGGCATTCCAGATCCGCTCGGTGCCGACCATCTTCCTGGTCGTCGGCGGCCAGCCGGTCGACGGGTTCCCCGGTGCCCTGCCCGAAGGCCAGATCCGCGAGTTCCTGCAGCGTCACGGCATCGTGCCGGGCGAGGCAGCCGCCGACGACGCAGCGGCCGCCCCGCGCGATCCGGCTGCCGAGGTCGAGCGCCTGCGTGGGGAGATCGCCGCAGCACCCGACAACGCCGAACTCAAGCTCGACCTCGCCCTGGCGCTGCTGCAGACCGGCGCCACGCAGGAAGCCGAACAGCTGCTCGACGGCCTGCCGGCCAACCTGTCGACGGACGACCGCGCGGTCAAGGCCCGCGCCCGCCTCGGCTTCGCCGCGCTGCTGGCCGGCGCGCCAGCACCGGACGCACTGCAGGCCACGATCGCCGCCAATCCCGACGACCTGCGCGCACGCCATCTGCTGGGCGTGCAGCGCATCGTCGCAGGCGATGCCGAAGCCGGCCTCGACCAGTTCATCGAGATGCTGCGCCGCGACCGCAACTTCGACGGCGGCCTGCCGCGCAAGGCGCTGATCGACGCCTTCCGCATCGTCGACGACGCCGACGTGGTCGGCCGCTATCGCAGGAAGATGGCCTCGCTGCTGTTCTGAGCCCCCTTTCAAGGCCTTCCGGCCGGACGCCCCCCCCGGTCGAGGCAGCAGGCCCGACGCAACGGACGGCGGGCCACGCAGGCGTCACGCGGGATGTCGACGCGGGACGACCGGCACCGGGATGCCCATTGCCATACCAATGCGTATGGTAAGGTCCGGCCTGCCCCCGACTGCCACGACATCGCGCCGCCCATGACTCCGCGCCTGTTCCGTTTCCTGATGAACCTGTGGCCGCCGTTCCTGTTCGCCGGCATCCGCCTGCGCGCGCTGTCGGCCGACTGGCGGCAGGCACGGGTCGAGCTGCGGATGCGGCCGTGGAACCGCAACTACGTCGGCACCCATTTCGGCGGCAGCCTGTTCGCGATGACCGACCCGTTCTGGATGCTGCTGACGCTGCGCGCGCTGGGCCGCGACCACATCGTCTGGGACAAGGCCGGCACCATCGAATTCGTCAAGCCCGGGCGCGGCACCGTGCACGCGGATTTCGCGCTCGACGATGCCACCGTGGCCGGGTTCCGCGCGGCCACCGCCGACGGCGACAAGCACCTGCACTGGTTCGAGACCGACGTCGTCGACAGCACCGGTGAGGTGGTCGCCAGGGTGCGCAAGCAGCTCTACATCCGCCGCAAGCGCGAGCGCGTCGCTCAATCGGCCGGCGGCGACGCGTCGACCAGGTAATCCGGCAGCGGCAACTGCCAGTACGCGCCGCGCGCGGTGGCGTACTGGGCGATGCGGATCGCGCGACCATCCGCCGCAACCTCGATGTCGCGCGCGGGACTGCGCAATGCCGCCGGGCGATGCGCGATGCGCTCGGCCGGCATGGCGTCCCGTGCCCCGTCGCCCGCCGTGTCGCGCAGCCAGGCCAGCGTCGCCAGCAACTGCAGGCGCGCATTCTGATCCTGCGCCCGGTGCTGGTACTCGATATAGTCCGGTGCGGCGATGTCGCCGAGGATGCAGCCGACCGCATTGGCCGCGCATTCCAGGCGCAGCCAGACACTGCGCCGCGGTGCCGGTAGCGGCGCCGGCAGATCGCTGGCCAGCGCGACGCGCGTCGCCTCGCTGCAGGCATCGGCCATGTTCGCCGCCTGCAGCGCCAGCGTGGCATCGACGTCGAACAGCAGCGTGGACGGACGTTCGTCAGCCGGCGTCGCCGGATCGGCAAGCAGCCGGGTGATTGGCGACGCCCAGGCGAACTCGCCGCGCATCGCCGGACACAGGTCGGCCTCCCCACTGCTCGGCGCAGCCAGCGCGGCCGCGCAGGCCCCGGGCAGGGCATGGTCGCGCGGCAACACCTGCAGCATGTCCGCCAGCAGGCGGCCATGACCGTCGGTGGCAAGCGCGATGCCCAGCATCCGCACGACCAGAGAATCGGAATGCACGCCCAGCCGGCGCCACGTCGCAATATCGCGGCACACGCCATCCAGTGCCAGGTCGTACCGGCCCTGGGCGAAGTGCACCGCATGCGCGGTGATCGCCAACCCCGCATGCCCCAGCTCGGGCAACGGCGCATCGAGCCGGGGTGGCAGCTTCGACCGGTAGTGGTCGTACTGCGCCAGCGCCCCGATGCGCGCGATCAGGGTTGCATTCGCCTCCACCAGCGCCGCGTAGGCCGGCAGGTCCGCGCGCACACGCGCCAGGCAACCGTCCTCGCGCGCGCCGCATGGCGCGACCGTCGCCTGCACCGGCCGCAGGTCCGCATACCCGGCAGCGGCGGAGCTGACGAAGGGCTCGTTGCTGCCCGTCGGCCACGCCGGACGTGCCTGCAGCGCCGACATGTCCCGCGCGACGATCGCCGCCCGCGGCGCCTCCGGCACGTCCCAGCGCAGCAGCCACACCGCATCGAAGGCGTTGCGCCCCGGCGGGATCCACGTCGCCTGCATCGTCGCCAACGCCGCACGCTGCCCGGGCGGCGCGCCACGCAGGCGCGAGGCCAGCCACACCACGGCAAGCACGACCAGCATGCCGGCCAGGCAAAGCGCCAGCCAGCGCATTCCCCGCAACACATCCATGCGCATCATCTCCCCGTTCCCCAGTCCGGACCGATGATGCCAGAGCGGCGCGATGCCCCGCGCGGCAGGCGCGGACCCGCCCCGGGCCAACCGCGAAACGCGTCACACCGCCTTCGTGCGAGCCGTAGGTATGCTGTATGTGTACAGGGGGAAAGATGCCGCTAGCCACCGCCATCGATGCCACGCTGCCGTTGCCGGAGATTCCCGGCTACCGGTTGCTGTGCGTCATCGCGCACGGCGGCATGGCGATCGTCTATCGCGGCACGCAGCTGTCGCTGGGGCGCGATGTCGCGATCAAGGTCATGCGCGCCGAAGCGCTGGCCGACGAGGTCAGCCGCCGCCGCTTCGAGAACGAGGCGCGCACGATCGCGCGGCTGGAACATCCGCACATCGTCAGCATCCACGAGGTCGGCCGCACCGGCGACGGCCTGCCGTGGTACTCGATGCCCTATCTGCCCCACGGGCATCTCGGGCAACGCGCGTCCGCCCGCCACGTCGCCGACACCGATGACGCCATGCCCGTCGCGCCCGCCGTCCCCGGCCTGCCGCCGGGCGCGATGCCCGAGGCGCGCGTGCGCGAGATCCTGCGGGCGCTGCTGTCGGCGCTGGGCTATGCCCACGTGCGCGGCGTCATCCACCGCGACGTCAAGGCCGAGAACGTGCTGTTCGACGAGGCCGACCGCCCGCTGCTCACCGATTTCGGCATCGCCCTGCGCCGTGGCTACGGCACCCGGGTCACGATGGCCGGGCTCGCCGTCGGCAGCACCGCCTACATGGCACCGGAACAGGCCCGCGGGCAGCAGGTCGACAAGCGCGCCGACCTCTACAGCGTCGGCGTGCTGGCCTGGGAGATGCTCAGCGGCGCCCTGCCCTACCAGGCCGACGACGCACTGGCGATGGCGATCATGCACACCCAGAACCCGATCCCGCGGCTGCCGCCGCGGCTGCGCCACTGGCAGCGCTTCATGGACCGGGCGCTGGCCAAGGAGCCGGGCCGGCGTTTCGCCGACGCGGCGGAAATGCTCGAAGCGGTGGAGCGCGTGCCGGCCGCGGGCTCACCGACATCCGCAATGACGCGCATGCTGCAGACGTTCGCGACGGGTGCGGGCCGGCCCGCGCGCATGATGCTGATCTGCACGCTGCTGCTGGCGGTCGCCGGCACCGCCGTCTGGCTGGGCGCGAGCCGCGACGCGCCGGACGCCCCGCCGCCTCCGGCCATCGCAGCGGCCAGCGCGGCCGGCAGTGCCGACGCACCCGGATCCGCCGGCGACGGCAGCGGTGTCGAGGACACGGACACGGTCGCGACCCTTGCCGACGACACCGAAGCCGCATCCGGGGACGAGGTGCCCACCCCGGATCCACCAGGCCTGAGCAGGGCGCCGATCTCGGCCAGCGACCGCCACATCGCCGCGGCCGAGCGCCAGATCCGTGCCGGCAGGCTGACCGCGCCCGCGGGCGAAAGCGCGCTCGACGAGTTGCTGGCCGCGTGGCAGGCGGACCAGGAGCACCTGCGCGTCCCGCCCACCGCGGAGCGGCTGTTCGACGCCGTCGGCCGACGCGCCGCGCGACGGATCGAACGCGGCGACGATGCCGACGCCGTCGCCCTGCTGAGCCAGGTCCGCCGCCAGGCCGCGCCTCTCGACGGCAAGGGATTCGACCCGATGCGCCCGATACGCCCGCATGTCGCCGACGCGGTGGAGCGGCGCATCGAGAAGGCGATCGCAGCGGTCGACCGCGACGATGCCGTCGCCGCCCTGGCCGCTGCCGACGCGGTCGGACTGGACGCGTCGGATACCGCGCGCCTGCGCCGCGCGGCGATGACCATCCCGCAACTCGACGCCGCCGGCGAGCATGCCCCGGCCGGCCTGCGCGTGACGCGTGGCGACGCCGGTGTGTTCGCCATCGCCAGGGCGCCGGTCAGCCGCGCCGAATACGAACGGTTCGCCAGTGCGACCGGCCGCAAGGCCGCGCCCTGCGGCCGCGCGTCGCTGCGGCGCGCGCGCAGCTGGGAGGCGCCCGGCTTCGAGCAGGCACCCGGCGATCCGGTGGTCTGCGTCAGCTGGCACGACGCCATCGACTATGCGCGCTGGATCAGCGAGCGTACCGGACGGAGCGTGGTCGTCGCCTCGATGGCACAGGGCGCGACGCAGCCGCCGGCCGCTGGCGCGCCGGCCGAATGGCGCAGCGACTGTCCCAGCGCATGCCGGCAACGGGTCGCGGTCGACGGCGATGCCGCCACCCGCGAACTCGATCCCGCGCGCGGCTACGACGACGTCGGCTTCCGGCTGGTACGCCTGCCCTGATCCCGCGTCCGCGGCGACGGTGCGGACCGCGGCACGGGAACCGCGCAGGCCTTGTCGCGCGTTGCGGCGCGGCGGTGGCGCCCGCGGTACCGGCCATTCGCGTCGGCCCGCCCGCGACGCACCGGTCGCGGCGCGCGGGGCCTATCATGCCGGTCCCCACATCCCTGCCATTCCCATGACCACACATTCGCTGGGCGGTCGCCTGCAACGCCTGTTCCTGACCGGCCTGCTGACGCTGCTGCCGATCTGGCTGACCTGGATCGTCATCAAGTTCGTGTTCGTGCTGCTGTCGAACATCAGCACGCCGTGGGTCGGCCCGGCCGCGCACCAGATCGCGGCATGGTTCCCGTCGCTGGGCTGGATCAACGTGCAATCGGTGCAGGCGACGATCGCGATGGTCGCGACCATCGTGCTGATCCTGGCCGTCGGCTGGCTGGCGCGGCGCGTGGTCGGCCAGCGCATGCTGGGCTGGGTCGAGGCGCTGGTGCAGCGCATCCCGCTGGCCAACATCATCTATTCCAGCGCGCGCAAGCTGCTCGACATCCTGCAGACCAAGCCCGACGGCACCCAGCGCGTGGTGCTGATCGACTTCCCGCACAGCCAGATGAAGTCGGTCGGCTTCGTGACCCGGGTGATCCGCGAACGCGATACCGGCCGCGAGCTGGCCGCGGTCTACGTGCCGACCACGCCCAACCCGACCTCCGGCTACCTGGAGATCGTGCCGGTGGAGAAGATCACCCCGACCGACTGGACCGTCGACCAGGCGATGAGCTTCATCATCTCCGGCGGCGCAGTCGCGCCGGACACGATCCCGTTCGACCCGCCGAAGCCACCGGAGCCCGACGCCCCCGGCCCCGCGGCCACCGGCGCGTGACCTTCGGCCCTTGCCGCCCGCCCCCGCGCCTGTCCAGCATCGACGCCATTCGCCCCAGGAGCTCCGCATGACCCGTCCGCTCGTCGTCGCCATCGCCCTCGCCCTGTCGGGTGCGGGCCTCACCGCCTGCAGCCGCGACGCGGCCCCGGCCGCCGCGCCGGTCGCCGAAACCGCGCCCGAGGACGCCGCCGCTAAGGCCGGGCGCCTGACCGCGCTGTACGCGGAGTTCTGGGAGGAAACCCTGCAGCGCAACCCGGTGCTGGCGACGTTCCAGGGCGACATGCGCTACAACGACCAGCTGCCGGATTTCGGCAGCGCCGAATACCGCGCGCAGACCCGCGAATTCAACGAGCGCTGGCTCAAGCAGGTCGAGGCGATCGGCGAGGCGGGCCTGGAAGGCCAGGACCTGCTGAGCTACCGCATCTTCGTCGAGGAGCGCCGCACCGCGCTCGAGGCCGAGCGCTTCCCGTCATGGATGCTGCCGGTCAACCAGATGGGCAGCGTCGTCACCTACGCGGTGATGCTGGGCTCGGGCCAGACCGCGCAGCCGTTCGAGACCGTGCAGGACTACGACAACTGGCTCAAGCGCGGCGCGCGCCTGCCGGTGCTGATCGACACCGACATCGCCAACATGCGTGCCGGCATCGAGGCCAACGTGGTGCAGCCGCGCGTGGTGATGGAAAAGGTGCTGCCGCAGCTCGACGCGGTGCTGGCCGACAAACCCGAGGACAGCCCGTTCTGGGGGCCGGTCAAGCAGTTCCCCGACGCCATCCCCGAGGCCGAGCGCGAACGCCTGGCCGCCGCCTTCCGCAGCCTGATCAGCGAGCAGATCAATCCCGCGATCCAGCGCCAGCGCGACTTCATCGCCAACGACTATCTGCCGCACACGCGCGACAGCGTCGGCATCGACGCCCTGCCCGACGGCATGGCCTGGTATGCGTTCTCGGCGAAGCAGCAGACCACGACGACGCTGCCGCCGGAGGAGATCCACCAAATCGGCCTCGACGAGGTGGCGCGCATCCACGAGGAAATCCGCGGGGTCATGGCCGAGGTCGGCTTCAATGGCTCGCTGCAGGATTTCTTCAGGTTCATGCAGACCGACAGGCGCTTCGAGTTCCGCTCGGAGAGCGCGTTGCTCGCGCATTACCGGGCGCTGGAAGCCAAGGTCGAGACGCGCATACCCGAGCTGTTCTCGCTGACCCCGAAGGCCGGCTTCGAGATCCGCCCGATCGAGGCGTTCCGCGCCGAATCGGCCGCGGGCGGTGAATACATGACCCCGAGCGAGGACGGCAGCCGCCCGGGCATCTTCTACGTCAACACCTTCGACCTGCCCACGCGCAAGACCTGGGACGCCGAGGACCTGTTCCTGCACGAGGCGATTCCCGGCCATCATTTCCAGCTGGCGCTGCAGCAGGAACTGACCGACCTGCCGGCGTTCCGCCGCTTCGGCGGCGAGACCGCCTTCATCGAGGGCTGGGGCCTGTATGCCGAGGGCCTGGGCAAGGACCTGGGCCTGTACACCGATCCCTACAGCTACTTCGGCCGCCTGCAGGGCGAGCTGTGGCGCGCGGTGCGGCTGGTCGTCGACACCGGCCTGCACAGCAAGGGCTGGACCCGCCAGCAGGTGCTCGACTACATGTTCGAGAACTCCTCGGTCAGCGAGCCCGACGCGGTCGCCGAGGCCGAGCGCTACATCGCCTGGCCGGGCCAGGCGCTGGCGTACAAGATCGGCGAGCTGAAGATCAAGGAACTGCGCGCGAAATCCGAAGCCGCGCTCGGCGAGCGCTTCGACATCCGTGAGTTCCATGCCGAGGTACTGAAGGACGGCTCGGTGCCGCTGGCGGTACTTGAAGCGAAGATCGATGCGTGGATCGCCGCGGTGCAGGCACGGCCGGAAGCGGATGCGCCCGACGATGCGCAGGCGCCGGCAGTGGAGGCGGAAGCAGCGGCCGGCTGAGCGCTTTTCTTGCCCCATGAAAAAGGGCCGGCGAATGCCGGCCCCTTTCGTTGACGCGGGCGCCGTTGATCAGGCGCGCGTGTCGCGGCGTGCGCCCTGCGGCTTGCCGGCACCGCCGCGGTGCTGCTTCGGGCCGGCATGCGCGCGTGCGCCGCGGTCGGCCGGCTTGCCGTGGCCGCGGTTGCCCGGCATGCGCGGGGCGCGATCGCCGCCGGGCTTCTGCTCGCCCATGCGCGCGCCCGGACGGCCGCCGCCCGGCTGGCGGCGCTGTCCGCCACCGCCGTTCTTCGGGATCGGCGTATCCAGGCGCACCGGACGGCTCGGCTCGAAGCCCGCGACCGTGTCCATCGCGATGTCGGCCTTGAGCATGCGCTGGATCTGCCGCAGCAGGCCGCCCTCTTCCGGCGACACCAGCGACAGCGCCTCGCCCGACGCCCCGTTGCGGCCGGTGCGGCCGATGCGGTGCACGTAGTCCTCGGCGACCATCGGCAGGTCGTGGTTGATGACCAGCGGCAGGTTGGGGATGTCGAGGCCGCGCGCGGCGACGTCGGTGGCGACCAGGATCCGCGCCTTGCCGCTCTTGAACAGGTTCAGCGCCTTCTGCCGCTGGGCCTGGCTCTTGTTGCCGTGGATCGCGACCGACGGCAGGCCCGACTCGGCCAGCTGCTCGGCCAGCCGGTTGCAGCCGTGCTTGGTCTTGCCGAACACCAGCACCTGGTCGGTGTGGCGCCTGGACAGCAGCTCGACCAGCAGGTCGCGCTTGCGGGCGTTGTCGACGGCGTGCGCGCGATGCACGATGGTCTCGGCGATGGTGTTGTTGGCCGCCACCTGGACCTGCTTGGGGTCGTGCATGAACTCCAGCGCCAGCGCGCGGATCTGGGCCTCGAACGTGGCCGAGAACAGCAGCGTCTGGCGCTGCTTGGGCACGCGCGCGAGGATGCGCTTGATCGACGGCAGGAAGCCCATGTCGAGCATGCGGTCGGCCTCGTCGAGCACCAGCACCTCGACCGCGTCGAGCTTGGCGTGGCCCGACTCCATGTGGTCGAGCAGGCGGCCCGGGCAGGCGACGAGGATGTCGACGCCGCGGCGCAGGTTGTCGATCTGCGGCTGCATGCCGGCGCCGCCGAAGATCGTGGTGACGTTCAGGCGCAGGTACTTGCCGTAGGCCTTGAGGTTGTCGGACACCTGCACCGCGAGTTCGCGGGTCGGCACCAGGATCAGCGCGCGCGGCTTGCGCGGGCCCTTGGGTGGGGTTTCCTTCGACAGCCGCTGCAGCAGCGGCAGGCCGAACGCGGCGGTCTTGCCGGTGCCGGTCTGGGCGCCGCCCAGCAGGTCGTGGCCGGCCAGCGCGAACGGGATCGCCTCGACTTGGATCGGGGTGGGTGTGGTGTAGCCGGTTTCGGCCAGCGCGCGCAGCAGCGCGGGCGACAGTCCGAGGGTCTCGAAGGACTGGGTTTCAAGCGTCATCTGTGGAACTCCTTGCGCTTCCGCGCGACACCGCCGGCTTGCCCGCGCGAACGCGACGGACCCGGCAGGGATCGTGGGAAGTCTTGCCCGGAGCTATCCAGAACCGCGCGGCGGGCAAGGGTTTGACGGCTGCCGGATGCTCCGGGCCGTGTCTGCGCGACGAAAGACGTGCGGAATAAGTCCGCGCGGGTCGAAGACCGACCAATGCGGAAGGCGTACCAGGATCGTATCCGTCGGCGCGGATCGCGTCGGACGGGGCAGCCGTGTTGCAGAACGGGACGGAGTCTACGCTACGCCGGCCTCCGGCTCCAGTCCCGCGCGGCGCGGCGACAGCGCGCAGACAGCCATTCCCTCCCCGCGCTGCGGCCGGCCGCGCTCGACCAGCCCGTACAATCGCCGCTCCAGCGACGGGGGCAAGGGATTGAACGAGTTGCGCGAATACAGGGAATCGTCCCCGGACTGCGGCGACGCCGCCCCACCTGCGCGTCCGCGTTCGCGGCGGCCGGGCTGGTGCGCTTGCGGCCTGCTGGCGGCGCTGCTGCTCGCCTGCGGCAGCGTGTCGGCACAGGACTGGCACTACCGCGTCCGCCCCGGCGACACGATCTGGGATCTGGCCCGGACCCACCTGCGCCCGCAGGTGCCGTGGCAGGACCTGCAGGCGCACAACGCGGTCGACGACCCTGCGCGGCTGGTTCCCGGCTCGCAGTTGCGGATCCCGGTCCGCTGGCTGCGCCAGCAGCCGGCGCCGGCCACGGTGGTCGCGGTCGCCGGCGAAGCCACCGCGGCGCTGGATGCCGCCGCCCGGCCGGTGCAGGCCGGCATGCGTCTGGCGGCTGGCACGGTGCTGCATACCGCCGCCGATGCCAGCCTGACCCTGGAGTTCGCCGACGGCTCGCAGCTGCAGCTGTATGGCGACAGCGAACTGCATCTCGACCGGCTCAGCGCCTACGGCCGCACCGGCATGGTGGATACGCGGCTGCGCCTGCCGCGCGGGCGCGTGGGCAACAGCGTGCAACGCAGCCGCGGGCCCGCCTCGCGCTTCATCGTCGATACTCCCGGGCTGATGTCGAGCGTGCGCGGCACCCGCTTCCGGGTGGGTAGCGACGGGCGCCTGACCCGCTCGGAAGTGCTCGAGGGCCGGGTCGATGTCAGCGGCGCCGGCCGCCAGGTTCCGTTGCGCGCGGGGCACGGCGTCGCCGGGGATGCCGACGGCCGACCCGGCGACCCGCGCCCCCTGTTGCCGGCACCCGATGTGTCGGCGTGGCCGGACCTGGTCGAACGCATGCCCGCGACGGTCGGCTGGCCCGCGGTGGCGGGCGCCACCGGCTACCGGGTCCAGGTCAGCGACAGCCCGGCGTTCCTGACCCTGCTGCAGGACACGGCGACCGAGGCACCCGAGGTGCGGCTGTCGTTCCATGGCGAGGGCGCGCTGTACGCGCGGGTGCGTGCGATCGACCCGCAGGGCATCGAGGGTGCCGACGCGGAACGCCCGCTGCAGGTGGCGGCGCAACCCGCGCCGCCGTTCGCGGTCGCGCCCACGCAGGATGCCGGCGTACCGGGTCCCCGTCCGCGCTTCCGCTGGACCGCCGCGGAAACCCCGCAGACCTACCGTCTGCAGGTCGCGGCCGGCGACGACTTCGCCACCCCGCTCGTCGACCTGAGCGGCCTGCGCCGCGCGGAGGCGCGCAGCGACGCCGCGCTGGCGCCGGGCGGTTACTACTGGCGCGTGGGTGCGTCCGACGACCGCGGCCGCGACGGCCCCTGGGGCGATCCGGTGGCGTTCACCGTGTCCGCCCCCGCCCAGCCGCCCGACATCGCCAGCGACGGACCCGACGGCGCGCTACAGGTGCGCTGGCAGGCCGGCGAGGAGGACACCCGCTACCGTTTCCAGCTGTCGCGGCGCGCCGATTTCGCCACGCCGACGATCGACCGCATCGTCGACGACAACCGGATCGCTCTGCCGGAAGTGCGCTCGGGTACCTGGTACCTGCGGGTGCAGCCGCTGCACGGCGACGGCCACGTCGACGACTTCGGACCGACCCAGACCATCGAACTCGGCTGCCGGTCGTGCAAGATCCTGGCCGGCGCCGCCGCGCTGCTGCTGCTCGCCCTGTGACGAGGCTCGCGGCCCGGTTCCGCATTCCGCCCGAACGCCTGCTGGCCGGGGTGACCGGCGTGGCCGTGCTGGTGCTGCTGACCGCCATCGGCGCGACCTGGCGTGCCGACATGTGGCTCTACGACCGCCTGCAGGCGGGTGCCCGCCCGGCGGTCGACGATCGCATCGTGCAGGTCGTCGTCGACGATCGCAGCCTGGCCGCGCTCGGCCGCTGGCCCTGGCCACGCAGCACCCACACCCGGCTGCTCGAACGCCTGCAGGCGGCGCCGCCGCGCGGCGTCGCGCTCGACGTACTGTTCGCCGAGCCCGACGCCGACCCGGATATCGACCGCGCACTGGCCGCGGCCATCGCGCGCAACGGACGCGTGGTGCTGCCGGTGATGGTCGATGGCGGCCTGGGCGGCGCGTTGCCGACCGAACTGATGCCGCTGCCGGCGCTGATCGACGCATCGGCGGCACTGGCGCACGTGGAGATCGATCTCGACCGCGACGGCGTCGCCCGCCGCGCGGCACTGCACGCCGGGCTGGGGTCGGCGCACTGGCCGGCACTGGCGCTGGCGCTGCGCGACCTCGACCCGGCCGCGCGGGCCGCGGTGCCACCATGGGCGCGACGTGCCGAAACCGCCAAGACCGGTCCGCTCTCCCCGTACCAGTGGGTCCGCGACGACCGCATCCTGATGCCGTTCGCGCCGCCCGCCGCTTTCCACGCGGTGTCGTATGTCGACGTGCTCGACGGCAGCGTGCCCGCATCGCTGCTGCGCGGCCGCTGGCTGATCGTCGGCGCCGATGCCAGCGGCCTCGGCACCCGCGTGACCACGCCGGCAGCGGACGACGGCATCGGCCAGAGCGCACTCGGCTACCACGCCAACCTGCTCAACACCCTGCTGCAGGACGGCGCGATCCTGCCGATGCCGGCCTGGCAGCAGATGCTCGCGGGCGCGGCGCTGGTACTGCTGCCGGTCGCGCTGGCGCGCCCGCGTCGACGTGCCGGGACGGTCTGGTCGCTGATGGGGATCTCCGCGGCACTGACGCTGCTCGCCTGCGTGCTGCTGTGGCTGGCGCGGATCTGGTTCCCGCCGGGCGCCACGCTGCTGACGCTGCTGGCCGGCGCCGCGATCCTGATGGCGTCGCGACTGCGCAAATCGCAGCGCCAGGCCAGTTCCGACGGACTCACCGGACTGGCCAACCGCTTCCTGTTCGACGCCACGCTGGCGCGCGAGATGGCCTCGGCACGTCGCAGCCAGCGGCCACTGTCGCTGCTGCTGATCGATGTCGATCACTTCAAGCACTACAACGACAGCCGCGGGCACCAGGCCGGCGACGAAGTGCTGCGCCGGATCGCGGCGTCGCTGCTGCAGTGGGCACGCCGGCCCCGCGACCTCGCCGCACGCTACGGGGGCGACGAGCTGGTGCTGATCCTGCCCGAGACCTCGGCGCACGCCGCCGCATCGATCGCCGCTTCGCTGCTCGACGCCGTGCGTGGAATGGCGATCGCGCACCCGCGGTCGGCAACCGCGCCACACGTCACCCTGAGCATCGGCGCGGCCACCTTCGACCCGGTGCTGGAACGCCGCGAGATCGACCTGCTCAAGCGCGCCGACGCCGCGCTCTACCAGGCCAAGTCCGCGGGGCGCGACCGGAGCCACGACGCCTCCCTTCCCCAGGTTCCGCCACCGGCGCCGCCCGCGCCGGATTGAGGGGCGGTGCGGCCGGGGCGCCCGGCCCCGTGCCACGACCCGCCCGCACGCCGGCGGCGCCGGGTGCCGGGCACGGACGCGCACCCTCGGGCCGCGCCCGCGAAAGGCATTGCGGTCGCCGGCGGTTCGTGCTGCCGTGACGGTCCGCCCCGTGCAGGAGACAGCCCGATGGCCAGTGACACCGTGGTCGCCACCGAACAACTGGTCCGCGTCGTCGCCCTGCTCGGCGCGGCGGTCGTCGCGGTACCGATCTTCCGCAGGCTTGGACTCGGGTCGGTTCTGGGCTACCTCGCCGCCGGCCTGCTGATCGGACCGTTCGGGTTCGGCTGGTTCTCCCATCCGCAGTCGATCCTGCATGTCGCCGAGCTGGGCGTGGTGATGTTCCTGTTCGTCATCGGCCTGGAAATGCGTCCCTCGCACCTGTGGAGCCTGCGCCGCCAGATCTTCGGCCTCGGCGCGCTGCAGATCGGTGTCGCGATCACCGCGCTGACCCTGCTCGGCCGGCTGGCGGGCTTCGCCTGGCCGGTGGCGTTCGTCGGCGCCGCCGGTTTCGTGATGACCTCGACCGCGGTGGTCATGCAACTGCTGGCCGAGCGCGGCGAGATCGCGTTGCCGCACGGGCAGAAGATCGTCTCGGTGCTGCTGTTCGAAGACCTGCTGATCGTGCCGTTGCTGGCGCTGATCGCGTTCCTCGCACCGGCGCCGGAAGCGGCCGCGGACGCCCCGTCGCGCTGGATCTCGGTCGGCATCGGCGTCGCGTCGCTGGCGGGCCTGGTCGTCGCCGGCATCTACCTGCTCAACCCGATGTTCCGCATCCTCGCCGCGGCGAAGGCGCGCGAGGTCATGACCGCAGCGGCCCTGCTGGTCGTGCTCGGCGCGGCACTGCTGATGCAGCTCGGCGGACTGTCGATGGCGATGGGCGCGTTCCTGGCCGGCGTGCTGCTGTCGGAGTCTTCGTTCCGCCACCAGATCGAGGCTGACGTCGAACCGTTCCGCGGCATCCTGCTCGGGCTGTTCTTCCTCGGCGTCGGCATGGCGCTGGACCTGGCGGTAGTCGCGGCGAACTGGCCGCTGATCGTCGGCGCCGTGCTCGCGGCGATGGCGACCAAGGCACTGTGCATCTACGTCGTCGCGCGCCTGACCCGCAGCGACCGCGCCGAGGCGCTGGAACGCGCGGTGCTGATGGCGCAGGGCGGCGAGTTCGCGTTCGTGCTGTTCTCCACCGCGGCGGCGACCGGCCTGATCGACGCTGAGGTCAACGCCAACCTCACCGCGATCGTCGTGCTGTCGATGGCGCTGACGCCGCTGGTCGTCCTGGCAACGCGGCGTTTCACCATCAAGGGCACGCAGGCGCGGCCGGGCGATGTCGAAGCCGTCGACGGCCAGAGTGGCAGCGTGCTGATCATCGGCTTCGGCCGCTTCGGCCAGGTCATGAGCCAGTCGCTGCTGGCACGCGACATCGACGTGACGATCATCGACACCGACATCGAGATGATCCAGAGCGCGGCCGAGTTCGGCTTCAAGGTCTACTACGGCGACGGCACCCGGCTCGACGTGCTGCATGCATCCGGCGCCCGCACGGCGCGCGCCATTGCCGTCTGCGTCGACGACCGCGCCGCGACCGACCGCATCGTCGAGCTGGCCGCACACGAATTTCCGCAAGCCAGGCTGCTGGCGCGCTCGTTCGACCGCGAGCACGCGCTGCAACTGGTCAATGCCGGCGTCGATTTCCAGATCCGCGAGACCTTCGAGTCGGCGGTACTGTTCGGCGCCGCGGTGCTGCGCGAACTCGGCGTGCCGGAAGACGAGACCGATGCGATCGCCGTCCAGGTCCGCCGACTCGATGCCGAGCGCTTCGAACTGGAAACCGTCAGCAACGACACCCGTGCCGGCATCCCGCTGCTGCTGAAGAACACCGACGCGCCGGGCCCGAAGCCGACGCCGCTGACCCGCCCGCGGCGTGAAAGCAGGTCGTTGAACACGCCGCCGGCCCACGACCCACCGTCGCCCGGATAGCGGCATCGATCCTGGTCGGCGTAACCGCACCGCCCTGCGGACCGGCGAACGTGACACCCGCCAAAAGCTCAGGCGGTCAGATCCCGAGGCCGCCCAGGCACAGATACTTGGTTTCCAGATAATCCTCGATCCCGTATTTCGACCCCTCCCGCCCGAGACCCGAAGCCTTCATCCCACCAAACGGCGCCACTTCGGTGGAGATCAGGCCCTCGTTGATGCCGACGATGCCGTACTCCAGACGTTCGGCCACGCGCATCACCCGGCCGACATCGCGGCTGTAGAAGTACGCGGCCAGCCCGAACGGGGTATCGTTGGCCATCGCGATGGCCTCGTCCTCGGCGTGGAAGCGGAACAGCGGCGCGACCGGGCCAAAGGTCTCCTCTGCGAAGATCCGCGCCTCACGCGGCACGTCCACGAGCACCGTGGGCGTGAAGAAATTGCCGCCGCGCGCGTGGCGCGTACCGCCGACCAGCACCCTGGCGCCCCGCGCCACCGCGTCGTCCACGTGTGCCTGTGCCTTGCGTACCGCCGCGTCGTCGATCAGCGGCCCGATCGTGACGCCCGGCTGGAATCCGTCCCCGACCTGCAGCGCCTCGACAGCGGCCGTGAGCCTGGCGACGAAGACGTCGTATACGCTGTCCTGCACCAGGAAGCGGTTGGTGCACACGCAGGTCTGGCCGGCGTTGCGGAACTTGGAGGCGACAGCGCCCTGGACGGCCGCATCGAGGTCGGCGTCCTCGAACACGATGAACGGTGCGTTGCCGCCCAGCTCCATGCCGGTCTTCTTGATCGTCGGCGCACATTGCGCCAGCAGCTGCGCGCCGACCTCGGTGCTGCCGGTGAACGAGAGCTTGCGCACGTCGGGACTGGACGTCATCTCCGCGCCGATCAACGCTCCGGGCCCGGTGATGACATTGCACACGCCAGGCGGCAGTCCCGCCTCGTCCGCCAGCGCCGCCAGCGCCAGCGCCGAGAACGGGGTCTGACTGGCTGGCCTGATCACCCCGGTGCAGCCGGCCGCCCAGCCAGCGCCCGCTTTGCGGGTGATCATCGCGGCGGGAAAGTTCCACGGCGTGATGGCGGCGAATACGCCGATCGGTTCCTTCTGCACGATCAACCGGCGGCCCGGCAGATGCTGCGGAATGGTGTCGCCGTAGATACGCTTGCCCTCCTCCGCGAACCATTCGATGAAGCCGGCCGCATAGGCGATCTCGCCCCGGCTTTCGGCCAACGGCTTGCCCTGCTCGGCGGTCATGATCCGCGCCAGGTCTTCCTGGTGCCGGAGCATGAGGTCGAACAGCTTGCGCAGCATGCCCGCGCGTTGCCCGGCGGTCAGTGCGCGCCAGGCCGGCAGCGCGCGCCTGGCCGCGGCGATGGCGCGTGCGGCGTCCGCCGCGCCAAGCGAGGGCACGCGTCCCAGCAACTTGCCGGTCGACGGATTGTCCACCTCGATCGCTGGTCCCTCGCCCAGCTCGATCCAGTGGCCGTCGATCAGGTTGGCCTCGCGCAACAGCGATGGTTTGCCCAGCGTGGACAGGAAAGATGCGTCAGCCATGGGGCGCCTCGGATGGATCGGGACGGGAACGGGATGCGCGGCAACCGGCCCGGTGACGCAGTGGCATGCCGTCCCCTGTGGCGCTCCGTGCGCACGATGCGCGGCGCGAAGGCGTCATGCGAGCAAATCCTGCAGCGTGCGCGCGATGACCATGCGCTGCACGTCGCTGGTACCCTCGTAGATCTGGCACACGCGCACGTCGCGATAGATGCGCTCGACCGGGAACTCGGTGACATAGCCGTAGCCGCCGTGTACCTGCAGCGCATCGGAGCAGACGCGTTCGGCCATCTCGGAGGCGAACAACTTCGCCATCGAAGCCTCGCGCAGGCATGGCCGTCCGGCATCGCGCAGCGACGCGGCGTGCAGGACCATCTGTCGCGCCACTTCGATCCTCGTCGCCATGTCGGCCAGCCGGAATGCGACCGCCTGGTGCTCGATGATCGGTTTGCCGAAGGTGCGCCGCTCGCCCGCATAGCCCACCGCCGCCGCCAGTGCGGCGCGGGCCATGCCTACCGACTGCGCGGCAATGCCGATGCGCCCGCCTTCCAGGTTCGACAAGGCGATCCGGTAGCCCTCGCCTTCCTCGCCGAGCAGATGCCCGTCATCGACCACGCAACCGTCGAATTGCACGAGCGCGGTGTCGGAAGCGCTCTGCCCCATCTTCGCCTCGATCCGTGCGACCTGATAGCCGGGCGTGTCGGTCGGGACGATGAAGGCGCTGATGCCCTTCTTTCCCGCCGCCGGTTCGGTCACGCAGAACACGATGGCGACCTGCGCGCTCCTGCCTGAGGTGATGAACTGCTTCGCGCCGTCGATCCGCCAGCCGCCCGCCACGCGCTGCGCACGGCAGCGGATCGCGGCGGCGTCCGAGCCGGCCTGCGGTTCGGTCAGGCAGAACGCGCCCAGTTGCTCGCCGCGCGCCATCGGCCGCAGGAAACGCGCCTTCTGGGCCTTGCTGCCGAACTTCAGCACCGGCATGCAGCCGACCGAATTGTGCACGCTCATGATGGTGGAGGTGGCGCCGTCGCCGGCCGCGATTTCCTCCAGCGCCAGCGCATAACCGACGTGATCGACACCGGCACCGTCCCATTCGGGCGGCACCAGCATGCCGAGCAGCCCAAGCTCGCCCATCTGCCGGATGGCATCCGCCGGAAAGGCATGGTCGCGCGCCCACCGCGCGGCATTGGGCGCCAGCACTTCGCGCGCGAAGTCGCGCGCCATGTCGCGCACCAGCGTCTGTTCCTCGGTCAGGATCACGGCTCGGCACCCAGGAGCGTGGGCGGGCTTTCGCCGCATGACCGGGGCAGGTTCAGCATCGCCGGACTCATGGGTGGAAACGGAAACCGCCCGCAGCCGCGGCCACCAGCTTCTCCGGCGGCGTGAAGCGGGCACCCAGCGTACCTGCCATTACCTGCAGGCGCGCAACGAAACGATCGGCGCCGATGTCGTCGATCGCCGCGGCCGGCCCGCCGAGGTGACTCGGGAATGCCCAGCCAAGGTGCGCGCCGAGATCGATCTCGCCCGGATCCGTCGCCACGCCTTCGGCCCAGCAGCGCGCGGCCTCGAGCAACTGCGCATACAGCAATCGTTCGCCGATGGCGGCCTCGTCGGGCGGCCCGGCTTCGGCAAGCGGCGCCGCGACTCCCTCAATGAATGCCGTATCGAGATGCTTCGATGCACCCCGCGGATAGGCATGGAACCCTGCCCCCTTCTTGCGGCCGAAACGCTGCGCGGCCACCAGCGCATCGATGACCGCATTGACGCGTGCGTGCCGGTCGTCGGCCCAGTCGCCCTGCTCCCGGCTGCGGAAGAAATGCGCGATGTGCTGCAGCACGTCCAGGCCGATTTCATCGCAGAGTGCCAGCGGGCCGACCGGCATGCCCAGGGCAACGCCAGCCTGTTCAATGCGGGCAGGATCGACGCCATCGGCCAGCAGGCGGGTGCCCTCGCGACAGTAGGCATCGACGCAGCGCGTGGTGTAGAAGCCGTAGCCGTCCCCGACGACGATTGGCGTCTTGCGGATCTGGCGCACGTAGTCGAGCGAACGCGCGAGGGTTTCGTCGGACGTCTGCCTGCCGACGATCACCTCGACCAGCGCCATCCGCGGCACCGGCGAGAAGAAGTGCAGGCCGATGAAGCTGGCCGGCCGCACGCTGGCTCCGGCCAGCTCGTCGATGGGCAATGCCGAGGTATTGGTGGCGAGGATCGCGCCGTCGCCAAGCACCGCCTCGGTTCCGGCGATGACATCGGCCTTGACGCGCTCGTCTTCGGCCACTGCCTCGATCACCAGATCGCAGTCGGCAAGCGCCTGATACCCGCCTCCGGCCGAAATACGCCCCAACGCGGCGTCCCTCACCGCAGCGGACAGCCGTCCCCTGCCCACATCGGCCTGCCACGACGCCGCGATGCCTTCGCGGCTGGCCATGGCGAGCTCCAGGTTGCGGTCCACCAGCACCACGTCGATGCCGGCCAGCGCAGACACCTGCGCGATGCCGGCACCCATGAAGCCCGCGCCGAGCACGCCCAGCTTCCGCACCTTGCTGCGCGGCACCTGCGCCGGCCGCCGCGCCAGCCGGTCGGCCGCCTGGCGGGCGAAGAACAGGGTGCGGATCATGTTCTGTGCGACGCGGCCGCGCAGCAGCGGCATGAAGCCATCCAGTTCCACCGCGAGCGCGGCGTCGATCGGCAGCTGGCTGCCACGCACAATCGCCTCCAGAATCGCCGGCGGCGCCGGCTGGTTGCCGTGCGTCCTGGCGAGAATCTTCGTCCGCTGCTCCCGCAATGCCTGTGCATTGGCCGGTTCGCCGGCATCGCCCCCGGGCGCCTGGAATCCCGGGCGATCCCAGCGTGCGACCGGGTTGACCCGGCCTCCGGCCAGCGCGGCGCGGGCGGCATCGAGCAATTGCGAGGCCGGCACCACCTCGTCGACGAATCCCAGCGACTTCGCGGCCTGCGCATCGACCGGACGTCCTTCGACCAGCAGCGGCAGCGCCGCCGCGATGCCGATCAGGCGCGGCAGTCGCTGCGTGCCTCCCGCACCGGGCAGCAGGCCCAGCGTGACTTCGGGCAAGCCGAAACGCGCGGACGGATCGTCGGTGGCGATGCGATGGTGCGTGGCGAGCAGGAGCTCCAGCCCGCCGCCGAGCGCCGTGCCGGTGGCCGCACCGACGACCGGTTTGCCGGCGGTCTCGATCCGGCGGAACAGGTCGCCGTAGGCGCGGATGCGTCGACGCGCCTCGTCCTCGCCGACTTCGGGCGAGGCGAGCGGCGCCATCTGCGCCAGATCCGCACCGGCGATGAAACCGGGCTTGCCGCTGGTGACGACGATGCCGCGGACCGCATCGTCCGCGATGGCCGCCTCGAAGGCTTGCCGCAGCCCCAGCGCGAGCTCCGGCGTCAGCACGTTCATGCTGCGTCCCGGCATGTCGATGGCGAGGACGGCGATGCCTTCCGCGACGGTCGTCGTGATCATGCATTGCCCCGGCAAGCAGCCGGTCCGGCGCTGGCGTCGGCGATGCGCACATTCGCCGCTTCCAGGCCACCCGCGATCGCGATCAGGAGCCTTGCGCGCTTGAGCAGTATGTGCGGAAGCGCTTCTTCGCTGAAACCGATGCCGCCATGGATCTGGATGTTGGCCGCCGTGTTGCGCAACGCAGCCGTGCCGGCGACAAGCAGCGCACAGTCCACCTGCAGTGCGGCGTCTTCGCGGTCCTCGTCGATCGCGACCGATGCGAAGCCGACCTGATCGCGCGCATTGCGGGCCGCGATCGCCATGTTCGCGCAGTGATGCTTGACCGCCTGGAAGCCGCCAATGGGGCGCCCGAACTGCCGGCGTTCGCCCGCGTAGGCCACGCCCGTGTCGAGCGCAGTGACCGCGATACCGGCCAGGACCGCAGCGTCGATCAGGCGCAGCCTGCGCACCCCCTTCGCATCGAATTCCGCGATGGACGACTGCAGCGCGGCGCCTTCGTGAAGGTTCTCGTACCAGAGCGTGGCATCGATCGTCCCCATGGTCCCGGAATTCCGATGCAACGCGGCACCGTCGCCATCGCGCAGCAGGACCGCATCCGCCTTGTCGCCGCCGATGGAAACGATGCGCGCACCATTCCGGTAGGCGGCCGCGGCACGCCACGTACGACCGGAAACAGGCGACTCGCCGATGTCTTTCGCATGCGTCGCGCCGATGGTGGCAATGACGGAAGAACACGCGAGGCGGCGCCCCAGTTCCATGACGATCAATGCTTCTTCGGCGGCACCGAGTCCGCTGCCGCCCGCCTCCTCGTCCAGACAGGCCGTGAAGAGGCCGACGTCCTCCAGTTGCTGCCAGACGCGCTCGCTCTCCGAATGGGAGGCATGCAGCCTGTCCAGCGGAAGCAGGGCCTTGATCGAGTCATTGAAGGTATCCGCCAGCGCCCGCTGCTCGAGGCTTGGGTGGTACCGAAGTTCAAGGCTCATGGAGATTCCGGGATGATCCGTCATCGCGCCATCTTCCCTGCCGCTGCGGCAACTGCAATGGACCGGATACCGGATGACGCCATGCGCAAAGATTGCGTCGTCGCGGGTCAAGGTCATCGACTGCCCCGACATCGGCATCGTAGGCGTGACGCTCGATCCCGGCATTCCCTGCCCGCGGCGTCGCTTCGCCTGTTCGACGGATCCGCCGGTTCTGCATCTGCGGAACGACGTCTCCACCGCCGACGACACACGCAGGCCGAGGCGACACGCCCGGACCACGCAAGGACCCTGCCTCCCCAGTGACGTCAGACGCAAACATTGCGTCGCAACGCATCAAGGCGCGCCCGCCTCCGATCTTCGATGCTAGGTACAGGGGACCGGGGCGTATCGAGCCCGGGCCGGCACCTCGCTCGCCTGGAGGAACCGGCCGCATCGGCGCAGCGTCGCCCCACCCGATACGAGGAGAACCGGCAACGTGGAGTTTGGATGGTCGACGCACGAGCAGGCGCATCGCGCACGGGTCCGGCAGGTGCTCGAGCAGTTGCTGCCTCCCGACTGGGAGCGGATTTCCGTGCACGGCCCGGGCAGCGACCGGCAGACCGCCTACTCGCGCGAGTTCTGCCCGGCGCTCGACAGCGAAGGCCTGCTGGTGCCGCACTGGCCGCGTGCCTTCGGCGGAGACGATGCGGACGTCTGGCAGCAGTTCATCCTCGGCGAGGAGATGTGGGCCGCCGGCGAACCGCGCGGACCGCAATACATGAACGTCAACTGGATCGGCCCGGTGCTGATGCGCTTCGGTACGCCCGCGCAGCAGCAGGCCTACCTGCCACCGATCCGCGAAGGCCGCGCCATCTGGTGCCAGGGCTTTTCCGAACCATCCGCCGGCTCGGATCTGGCCGCGCTGCGCACGCGCGCGGTTCCCGTCGAAGGCGGTTATCGCGTCAGCGGCGCCAAGGTCTGGACTTCATACGCCGGTCACGCCGACACGTGCTTCCTGCTCGCGCGCGTGCCCGCCGCCGAGGGCGGCGCGGAAGGCAAGGCCGGCATCGTGATCCTGCTGGCGGACATGCGCTCGCCAGGCATTCAGGTCAAGCAGATCCCGGCGCTGATCGGCGAAGGCGACATCCACGAGATGTTCTTCGACGACGTGTTCGTACCCGCGGACCATCGCCTGGGCGAGGAAGGCCAGGCCTGGGACATCATCAACTACGCGCTGCAGAACGAACGCGTGGGCATCGCCCGCTACGAGTTCTCGCGGCGCATGCTCGACCGCGGCGTCGCGCGACTGAAGGCACTGGGCCGCTGGATCGACCCGGGCGTGCGGGAAAAGGCCGGGCATGCACTGATGCTGTGCGAAGCGGCGCGATTGCTGGTGTACCGGATCGTCGACGGCAAGGCACGGGGCCTGCCCGCGGATGCCTATGGGGCGATCGCGCGCTGGGCGGTGGTACTGGCCGACAACGGCGTCAACGACTTCCTGACCGAGGTCCTGCCCGAAGGCCTGCTGGGCGAGGATCCGGTGCAGCAGGCGCACCACCAGCGCGCCATTGCCGCAGGTGTCGCCTCGGGTGCGGCGGAAATCCAGCTCAACCTGATCGCGCGACGCTGGCTGGAGCTGCCTTCGGAGCGCGCAAGGCCATGAACTTCGGACTGACCGACGACCAGGCGAGCGTCGTCAACGAAGTCGAGCGCATGCTCGCGGGCCTGCCCCTGCACGCGCACACCCAGCCGGTCGTCGCCCCTTACAGCAACACCCTGGACGCGGCCCTGGCCGAATCCGGCTTCCTCGACATCGCACGCGAGGACGGCTTCGGCACACTCGATGCGGCGCTGCTGACCGAACGCGTCGCCCGCTCGCAGCACATCGTCGAAGTGGCCGCCTCCGCGCTCGTCGCGCCCGCCATCGCCATCCCGGCGGGCGTGCGTCCGGTCGCACTCGTGAGGGAGCACCCCACGGCTCCCGCACGCTTCCTGCCGAAGGCCGGCGTGCTCGTCGCCGATCTCGGCGACCATGCGCTCGTCATCGACATCGACCCCGCGCGGGTACAGCCGGTCGACAGCCTGTTCGCGTATCCGTACGGAAAGCTCGATTCGCTGCATGGGCTGCAGGTCCGCGAGATCGCGGACGTCGCCACCTTGCGCCGGCGCTGGCGTATCGCCATCGCCGCCGAGGCCGCAGGCTGCATGGCCGGCGCACTCGCCCTGGTGGTCGATCACGTCAAGGCGCGCCACGCCTTCGGGCGCCCCCTCGGCGCGTTCCAGGCCATCCAGCACCGCCTGGCGATGGCGGCCGAAACCGTGGAATCGTGCCGTTGGCTGGCCTTGCGCGCGGCGTGGACCGACCGCGACAGCGACGCCGCGCAGGCGGCCGGTTTCGCGCAGGGCCGGATCGCCCGGATCAGCTACGACCTGCACCAGTTCACCGGCGCGATGGGCCTGACCCTGGAGTATCCGCTCCATCTCTGGACCTACCGGCTGCGGGCGCTCGCCGGTGAACTGGGCGGTGCCGGCGCGCAGGCCCGCGCCGCTGCCGCTGCCGCCTGGCCGGACGACGCCGCATGACCGACGACGACACCACATTCCGCCGGCGTGCACGCGCCTGGCTCGAAGCCAACGTGCCCACCCGACCAGCGCCCCGCGACGGCCCCGCCGCCCGGGACTTCGTGCTCGCCTGGCAGAAGGCGCAGGCCAGAGACGGCTGGGCCGGCCTGTCCTGGCCCACCGAAGCCGGTGGTCAGGGCCTGTCCGTCAGCGAACAGATCGTCTGGTTCGAGGAATGCGCGCGCGCGCGCGCGCCGTCGCCGCTGGGTCCGTCGTTCGTCGGCCTCAACCACGCCGGCCCCACCCTCATCGCCTGCGGCTCGCCTGAACAGAAATCCTTCCACCTGCCGAAGATCCTCGGCGGCGAGGTGATCTGGTGCCAGGGCTTCTCCGAGCCCGGCGCAGGATCCGACCTGGGCAACGTGCGCACGCGCGGCAGGATCGAGGGCGAGGAACTGGTCATCGACGGCCAGAAGCTGTGGTCCAGCTACGCCGACATCGCCGACTGGCAGGAGATGCTGGTGCGCACCGATCCGGTGGCGAAGAACTCCGCGGCGCTGTCGTGGATCATCGTGCCGATGGATGCACCGGGCATCACCGTGCGGCCGATCCGCACGATGGCCGGCACCCGGAGCTTCTGCGAGGTGTTCTACGACGCGGTCCGCGTGCCGTTGTCCAGCGTCGTCGGCGGATTCAACAATGGCTGGGCCACGGCCATGTCCACGCTCGGCTTCGAACGCGGCACCGCGACGCTGGCGCTGTTGATCGACACGGTAGCGAAGGTCGCCGGCCTGCTGGCCGACTGCCCCTCCAGCCGGCCGGTGATGCGCGCCACGCTGGCGACGCTGCGCGCCGAAGGCCAGGCACTGCTGTCGACCACGTACCGCTTCGCGCTGGACTCCGAGCACAGCGTGCCCGATGCCAGCGGCTCGATGGTCCGGCTCGGCTTCGCCGAATTCGCCCAGCGCGTGGCCGCCGCGGCCGTCGACCTGTACGGGATCGATGCGCCCGAGGTCGTCGGCGACCACGGCTGGGGTCATGAGTACCTGCATGCGTTCTCGGAAACCATCGCCGGCGGCACCGCCGAGATCCAGCGCAACATCATCGCCGAGCGCGTGCTGGGCCTGCCGAAGGAGCCGCGCGCCTAGATGTGATCTCTCAGTAGGTTGTTCATCCGGGGCATCTCTGGAAGATGGGGGTTACGAAGCCAACCCAGCCCCCAGGAGCCCCGGATGAACCTGCATAAACATGCCCGTTTGAGCCCTCGCGGTCGAGCCCTGCTCGTGGATCGCATCCTTGCTCATGGTCTGCGGGTGGAAGAAGCGGCGCATGCGGCCGGCGTCAGTGTCCGCACGGCCTACAAGTGGCTCAAGCGG